>CANRMO010000060.1 GCA_947631755.1 uncultured Lachnospiraceae bacterium
TATCCACATTGAAATACCAGCAGATGGACGGGCTTAACACCGCCCTGCCGATTGGACACCGGAAAATAAATGCACTCAGGACACTTACCACGGAGAGCCTTTCCGTGCTTATGCCGTTCCGGGTGCAGGAGATTATGGACGAGGGAGGGATATACTGTGGGGAAAATGCCATCTCCCATAACATGATTATGTGCAACAAGGCGAAACTGTTAAACCCGAACTCTTTTTTACTTGGAGTGCCGGGGAGCGGAAAATCCTTCAGTGCAAAAATGCTGATCGTGTTCCTTGCCCTTGCCACCGGGGACGATATTTTAATCTGTGACCCAGAGCGGGAGTATGCCTCACTGATAGAGGCAATGGGCGGCGAAGTGATACGGATTGCGGCGGGCAGCCGTGACCATATCAATGCGATGGATATGGTGGAGGGCTACGGGGACGGCAAAGCCATCGGAGATGGCTTGGACTCGGTAATCGAAAAGTCGCAGTTTGTCCTTTCCCTCTTCGAGCAGTTAAGCACGAGGGGCATTGAGCCGGAGGAACGCTCTATCATTGACCGCTGCACTTCCGATATTTACGAGGACTACCAGAACGGTGGGAAAGTACCGACCTTGTGCGTGTTACGGGAGAAATTGTTAGAGCAGAAAGAAAGGGAGGCAAAGAAACTTGCCCTTGCATTGGAACTGTTCACGAGCGGCAGCCTTGACGCATTTGCCCATGAGAGCAACGTGGATATCCACAGCCGCATGGTGGTGTACGATATTATGGACTTGGGAAAACAGTTAAAGACAATGGGGCTTTTGGTAATCACGGACGCCATGATAAACCGTGTGACGGAGAACTGGAAGAAGGGGAAACGGACGCATATCTTTCTGGACGAGTTTCATGTAGTGTTTGAGAATGAGCATTCCGGCGAATTTTTCAATTCCGCCTGGCGGCGTTTCCGCAAGAGAAATGCGTTCCCCAACGCCATTACGCAGAACGTGGAATACCTTCTGGATTCCGTGCTTGCCAGCACCATGCTTTCCAACAGCGAATATATCGTAATGCTGAATCAGGCGGCGTCGGACAGGCAGAAACTGGCAGAGTTATTGAATATTTCAGGCGAGCAGATGAGTTACATCACAAATGCAGACGCAGGGTGCGGCCTGATAAAATATGGCAGTTCCCTTGTGCCGTTCATCAATAAATTTCCGAAAAATACAAGGCTCTATAAGCTGATGACAACAAAGCCGGGGGAGGACAGCATGAACCGCAGGAGAATGGATTGTTGATTTACAATAAATAGATATACTTTTTTGGAAATACAGAGGTTTGTATAACTAAAGAATATGTAGGAGTTGTCTTTTGCTGTAAAATTTTGCAGATTGCCCATTTTTTGATTGCTATTTGCAGACAAAAGTGTTACAGTGTTTATATCAAGATGTGTGATAGTCAAATGGAGGCGATGGAAATGGGACAGTCTACAATCAGTGTACGCTTGGATGATGCCATTAAAAAACAATTTGACAGTCTTTGTGCAGAGTTTGGCATGTCTGCATCTACAGCGTTTAATATTTATGCACGGACAGTTGTAAGGCAGAGGAAAATCCCTTTTGAGATTACGGCGGAAAATGATCCCTTTTATAGCGAATCCAATGCGAAGATTCTGAAGGAATCCATAGAGCAGATGGAAAAGCATCCGGAGCGGAATGTTGTAAAAACACTGGAAGAACTGGAGGAACTTTCGGATGGCTGATATTTCATTTTCGGAGCGGGCATGGGAAGAATTCCAATACTGGATGGGACAGGATAAAAAGACAGTCAGGCGGATAACTGCACTGTTAAAGGATATAAGCAGAAGTCCTTTTGACGGCATTGGAAAGCCGGAACCGCTGATAGGAGAAAAGGGAAAATGGAGCAGGCGCATTAACGGAACAGACCGTCTGGTGTATTCTGTGGATGAGCGGGGTGTAAATGTATACCAGTGCAAGGGACATTATGACGATAAGTAGTTTTAATGTTAAAGGAAAATAGGAACCGATAAGCCATTGTGGATAAAGGGAATCCATGATGGCTTATTTTTGTAAAAAGAATAAGGCAGTCTGGACGGAATGAAATCTTTCTGGCAGGCTGCCATTTTTTTATGGAGGAAGATATGGCAGAAATTAAATTCACATCAAAGGAGCATGAAAACTTTTATAAAACAATGCTACAGGAGTCCGGTAACAGCGACAGCTACCACCGGGCTTTTTTTTACTGTATTGGTATTTCTGATACGACCAGAAGAAATGCAAAACGGATATTTGATATTGCACAGGACAGGATTAAACCGGACAGCCTGCATGAGGGATGGCAGACAGGAGGAACGGTACGGCTTACAAGGCTTGCGTTCAATCTCTGGAATGGTTATATGGAGCAGGGAGAGGAACGTATGTCAACGCCTTATGAGATGTTTGACTGTAGTTATGCCCCCTATTTTTATGAAGCCATAAAGTTACGGTATCCGGAATATTGTAGGGAATTACCAAAAGACAACGGTAGAGACAGATAGCCACAGTTACAGATTTTTTTGTTTTTTTGTGGAAAAAGTTATCAGAAGGGAGGCAGGAGATGGCGCAGACAATCAGGACACGAAAGACGCACCGTGACATTAAGGCACTGGACAAGACCATGACCGCCGCAGAGCGCATGAAAAATACCTATGTGCGGGCAAAGGACAGTGTAGGACAGGCACGGGGCGGGGAGGAACAGGGCAGCCCCGTGGAATATGCAGAGGACAGGGCGGCACGGTGGGCAGAGCATACCGCCCATGAAAGCACACACCAGATAAAGGAAAAGGGCGGGAGAGCCTTGCATTATGTAAAAGAAAAATGCAGGATTGCAGGAGAGATAAAACAAATCCAGTCAGGGTCAGCGGAGGGACACTTTTCGGAATCGGGGGAGTGTCCCTCTAAAATTTTAGCGGACGGGGAAAACCTTTACCAGCCGAAAGAGAAGATATTCAAAACCGCACAGGCGGAGGCGGGGAGAAAAGATGCCCAGAAAAAAGCAGCAGAGAGGGCGGCCGCACGCAGGGCAGAACAAAGAACCGGGCAGACCGCCTTTCAGGAAGCGGAGAAAAGGGCGGGGGAAATAGGAAAGCAGGCAGTAAAAGCCATAGACCGGGGAGAAAAAACCATCAAGACCACCCACCGGGCGGGGCAGACCGTAAAATCTACCGGAAAGGGGACGGTAAAGGCTGCCGGGAAGTCTGTAAAGACCACCGGGCAGTCCGCAAAGATAACAGTCAAGACAACGGAGCAGGCAGCAAGAAACGCATACCGGACAGCGAAAGCAACAGCCCAGGCTGGAGCAAAGGCGGCAGAGAAATCGGCAAGGGCGGCGAAACAGGCGGCGAAAGCCGGGGCGAAGTCGGCAAGAGCCGCCGCCAAAGCCGCTGCCACCGCAGTCAAAGGAATGGTAGCAGCGACAAAGGCACTTGTTACCGCCATCGCTGCCGGGGGATGGGTGGCGGTGCTGATACTGATTATCGTTATTCTGTTCGGTGCCGTCCTCTGTTCCATAGGAGGCGACAACTCCAGCACGGTAAGCCCGGTCAGCGCAGAGGTGCAGGCATGTGAGCCGCTTATCCGTAAATATGCCAGACAGTACGGCATCGGGGAATATGTGGAGTTAATCAAGGCGGTAATGATGCAGGAATCCGGAGGGAACGGGAGCGACCCCATGCAGAGTTCCGAGGGAAGTTTCAATATGAAGTATCCGAGGAAACCGAACGGCATTACCAATCCGGAATACTCTATCGAGTGTGGTGTTCAGGAACTGAAAAACTGTCTGGAGCGGGCAAAGGCGGAAAGCCCCGTGGATATGCCGCACATCAAGCTGGCTTTGCAGGGGTATAACTACGGGAACGGGTACATTGAATGGGCGGACGAAAACTACGGCGGCTACACACTGGCAAATGCGGCGGAGTTTTCTGAAAAGATGGCAAAGGAAAAAGGTTGGGACAGTTATGGAGACAGGCAGTATGTACCCCACGTATTACGCTATTATTCCTTTGGGCGCATACCCACGGGGGCAGGAAACAAACGCAGCGAGGCGCTGCGTTCGATGATTGTGCAGATGGCATTATCGCAGGAAGGAAATGCCGGCGATACCTACTGGAGCTGGTACGGATTTACGGGAAGGGTATCGTGGTGCGCCTGCTTTACTTCGTGGTGTGCCGACCAGTGCGGCTATCTGGAAAGCGGTATCATACCGAAGTTTTCACTCTGCTCGGACGGTGTGAAATGGTTTCAGGAGAAGAAACAGTTTCAGGATGGAAGTTACGTTCCGGTGCCAGGGGACATCATCTTTTTTGACTGGGGGAATGACGGGAGTATCGACCATGTAGGAATTGTGGAGAACGTGAAGAAAGGGGTGGTAAACACCATCGAGGGCAACAGCGGGGACAAGGTAAAGCGGAACAGTTACCCGGTGGGAAGCGATTCCATCTACGGCTACGGGACTCCGGCATATCAATAGGTGCAGGGTATCCGGCGGGGTTGCCCGCCGGATACCCTGTCAAATGTGCAAAAAGAAAAATCGCAGAGTGGAAAAATGCAGGGACAGTCCTATACTGATATATGGGGCAGGGAAATACATAAAAGGAGGGACTTATCGTGCAGGGAAAAGGAAAACTCCAGCATTTGAATGAATTTTTCTTCCACACACGGGATGAAATATTGAAAACGCTGGAAAAGGACAAGAAATATCGGGAGTGCCGTTCGGATTCCGAGCGGATAGCCAGACAGTTTCCCATCATAGGGGAATTGCTTGAGGGCAGCAAGAAAGGGACAGCAGTGGAACTGACGGAACGGGAGCAGGCCGCTTTCCGGGAATATGCGGAGATACGGGAGGATATGCGGTGCATGGTAGAGCGGGAACATTATGTGAGGGGACACCGGGACTGTCTGCTTTATCTGCTCCGCAGCGGCATGTTTGAATCAGAGTGAGGAGGATGATATGGAAAACAGTTTCGCAGAGCATTACAAAATGGAACGCATGGGGAAGCCTTTCGATGAGTATCTGAAGCAAAATGAGGAATACCAGAAAAGAAAGAATCAGTACCATGATGTGTATGATGAAATAAAGAAATGTCTGGATAACGGTGGTGCAAAAGCCCACAGCCTTCTGGTAAAACTGGATGAAGCGGTGGGGGATTACAGTGCCAGCTATGGGGATGCGGCATATTTTTTCGGATTTCATGACGGAATGGAACTGGGACTGGAACATAAAATACATACCTTAGAGGAAACGAAACCGGAAAATGGGCCGGGCATTACGCTGGAGGATATGGTGTCACTGATCGAAGCAGAAGATGACTTACACGATATGGACAAGGCATTGGAGCAGCTTGCCGGACATGACCATGCCAGTGGGGAGTTTATCAAGCTGGACAATATATTTAACGTGATTCTTCGGAATTCCCATGAATACTACAGAGAGCAGTCTGAAGAAAAAATGCAGCTCTTTTACCAGATAATAATGAGCCGCAATATGCCGCCGGAGGACCGGGCAGACATTCTGATGAATGGGACAGTCCGGCTGCAGTGATGCCCGTTCCCTTACATCTTTACCTGTATTGAACATGTTGAACAATACCGCTCCGGCTTGATTTCCCGCCCGGTATAAGGGGCAGCAATGCCGTTTCCACGCAGGAATCCGCCCGGCGTGAGGCCACGCCCCCGTATTTCCGTGCCAAGCCGGAGCCATGCCTTTGCCAGAACACTGTAATATTTATCTGGAAAGCCCACAGACTCTACTGTTGGTGCCAAATAAATTTACGGTAATTATCAGAAAAAATGGAAAATGTGTGTTAATCATAAACGCATATTATCCGATATAGTAATTATAAAACACGGAAAGAGAGGTTTTCATTATGCAAAATGATGACATAACGCCAAGTGAAAGCGAATGGCTGATTATGGAAGTCTTATGGGCAAGCGAAATGCCTTTAACATCATCAGCGGTAATTAAGGAGCTGCAGGGGAAGTTAGATATGACACCGAAAATGATTCGTGTACTGATGAACCGTTTATGCCGGAAAGGTATTTTAAGCTATACCATAGATAAAAACGATTCAAGGGTTTATCATTATGCTGTATTGAAATCAAAGGCAGAATGTTTAAGAAGCAAGAGCCGGAAATTTGCGGAAAGCTATTTTTCGGGCAATCAGTCCAGTGCATTAGCATCATTGATTCAAAGCATTACATTGACAGATGAACAGATAGAAGAACTGGAAGAAATTCTTGAAAAAAGTAAGGGAAAAGATAAAGAATGATGTGGCAGATAGAATGGCATTTTTCCAATGCGCTGTCAATCCTGAATGACTGTATTATTTATTTCTGCATACAGTTTGGAAGATGTGTTCTGTTTTCCTTTCCGGTACTGGCATTGGTACTTATTCTGCGCACTACAATTCTAAAAAAAGCTGTTTTTCTAAAAGGAATGGTTTGGGGTATTTTTCTCATCGTTCCATTTGTAGGCAAGCTGAAGCTGTTTTATGACAATATGCTGATGTGCAGGCTATTCATGTGGTGGAACAATATTTGTATTGAATACTGGCAGGTTCGGTATGGATATCTGATTGGCATGATCATTACTGTAAGCCTTATCTGTTGGAAACATAAAAAACTTCACAGGCTTGTATCGCACATGGAAAAAGGCAGGATTGACGGGCAGGAAATTTATATAAACGAAATGGCAGTCACGCCATTTACAACAGGACTTATCCATACAAGAACGACAGTTCCTAAAGTAATACTTCAAAATTTTCAGACGGAGGAATTGAAGATTATCTTGTTTCATGAGAGGACACATATCCGTTTAGGGCATTTATGGTATTATCTGCTATGGGATATAATACGGGTTTTATTATGGCTCAATCCATTTTTGACAGTCTGCAGGCGGTTTTTAAAGGAAGACATGGAGGACATATGCGACAGGGTAACGATTCAAAAAAACAGTAAAACCGCTTATGAATATGGAATGCTGCTTTTAAAGTGCGTAAAACTTCTCAGGGCAGAGAATATAGGATTATCCGCTACGTTTGCAGGGGAAAAGGATTACAGAGATGCGAAACAGCGGTTCGTTAGAATTGCCAATTTCACACCATACAAGAAATTGAAAGCATTTGTTTTTTGTATATGCTGCGCAGCAATGCTTATGGGAATGTTTTTGCTGGTAAAGCAGGTTTCCTATCCATGTTATACGGAAAATACAGATATTGTGTTAATGAATGATGCAGGGGAGATGTGGACGCTGTATGACAGCGGGGAATTGAGAAGCGCTTTTTATGCAGACGGGCAGAATGTCCATATTGACAGAAAAGCAATGGACAGTATTTTGCGGAACTATAACATTACAGAAAGCGGTTTCTATCTTAGCTTTGGCGGGTATATGAAAATACCGGGTATCAGTGGCGGAGGAAGTCTTGTTTATGTAGATTACAGCGGAGAAAATGAGAAACTGATAATTCCATATTGGAACAGAGATGCGGACATAGCGACTATTATTTTTAAAAGAATTTAAGGAGGACAAAATTATGGCAATTACAGGAGTAAACAATTACAACAGTGTTTATGAAAACACATATGCTTCATCAAGAAAGGAAGCGGCAAAGAAAGAGGAGACAAAGGAAACAGTCACTACGCAAAAAAGCACTGAAACCACAAGGAGTAGCAGGAATGAGGAATATCTAAAAAATTTGCAGAAGCAAGTACCGTATATCAAATTGCAGACCGGATATGGGCTTAACACAAGTAATGACAGTAAAGTGAATGTTGTTAGTGTCAATCCCAAACTATTGGAGAAAATGCAGAATGATCCGCAGGCAGCAAAGGAATATACGCAGAGATTGAAAGATGTGGAATCTGCTACCAAATGGGTTGATAATTTTGAAAAATCAATGGGATATACTGCAATTTGCAGGCATGGATATGTAGATGAAAATGGTAATTTTTCTAGTTTTGCCGTTGTAGTAAGAAAAGATGAGTTAAACGAAAAACTCCGCAAAGAAGCGCAGGAAAACACCGAAGAACGGATTGAAAAGTCAAGAGAAAACGCCCGTGAAAATGCTCAGCAGCTTGCAGAGAAATTAGGGGAAAAGGCAGAGGAAGCAGAGGAAAGCGAAAATAAACTGGAAAATGCGGCAGAGAAGAAAGTAGTAAAGGAAGATGAAACAACAATTCCAAACAAGGCAGAGCAGCTTTTAGAAGAAAAAATAGCTTCTTCCAAAGACGGCACGATTTATCTGAATGACACAGATATCCGGACAATTATTGAAGCTGCCAAAGAAGATAATGCAGGCAAAGCAAATACAAAACAACAAACAGTGGTTGGTTCTAATTTAGATTTACAGGTATAAGGAGGATTAAGAAAATGACAATTAACGGTATCAATGGAACAAACGCACAAATGGGGCAAATGGGAATGAATCAGGCAACAGATTCTTACAGCCGGAATATTCAGATCCAGATTGCCGATGCACAGAAGCAGTTGCAGGAGCTTTCTTCTAATAAGGAAATGACATTAGAGGAAAAAATGAATAAGCAGCAGGAAATACAGCAGCAAATCAACGACTTGAATGTGCAGTTAAGACAACATCAAATGGAGCAACGCAGAGAGAAACAGCAGAAACAATCCTCTTATGATGATATGATTGGTGGAAACCAGAAAACCGGCGCAGCAGATACGGGAGTGATTATTTCTCTTTCTACTGCAAAAGAGCAGATTGACGGCATGAAGAAAGTGCGGAAAGACTTGCAGGGGAAATTGCGTATTGCCCAAACGGCGGAGGAAAAGGCAGACTTGCAGGAAAAGATTGACAATATTACTCAAAATATAGGCGATAAGGTAAAAGAAACACAAGACATTATATCAGATTCTTATAAGGCTGAACAGGATAAGACGGATAAGACACCGGATAAGAAAGAAGATGAAAAAGAGAACGAAACAAATATTGTTTCGGAAGAAAATAATGGTAGTGTTGAGGTTAAGTCTGTTGAAAATGCGAATACAGATGTTGAGGTGGAAAAAGAAAAGGAATGATAAGAAACAGTTAAATAAGTTAGGTATAAGGCGGGAAATGGTGGCAGTGGCAAAGGAAGAATACAAAGGTTAGGCGGTCTTTCTGTAATGGCTGGATGCGTTTATAACAGTAAAAGGAAAGCGGCTAATCCCAAATGGCAGCCGGGGCAGTCATTTGGTTCAACTATACTTGACAGCGTTACAATGGACGAAGATACGATTAGATGGTATGCCAGACGGAAGCAAATGCCAGTCTGTCATGAAGAATAGGAGATGATAATGAAGTGTAGGTACGAAAGGCATACTATATAAACACAACCTTATTTTTTTCTGCCTGCATGAGCGGCAAAGGAAAATAAGGGGAAGATACGAATTTTAATACAATGGTTAAGGTATTATAAATATACCGTTTTTCGACAAGAATTAAAACAGAACATAAGGATACAGTTTGTTTGGAGTAAAAACTCCAACAGACTGTATCCTTTTTTTTGTTGGTGTCGAAAAATATGGATTTACCGAGAACGGTGTAGACCGCCACCATACTCCGGTTTGATTTCTAAAAATTTCAAATCGGAGGTAAGAATATGAAGGGAAAACACCCTAAAAGACGGAAGGACAAATATAATCCCTACAGTATATGGGAAGTGGACAAGCATTATTACATATCATTTACGGACGGGCAGGGTAATTTCCATGAAATGGAGATAAGCCGGGTACTCTACGAAGTCTTTGATACTTTTGAACTGATTGAGTTGTCATACCTGAATGAATGGGACAGGCATATTGAGCAGTCAGAGGTGTGGGAAAGTACGTTAAACGTGAGAGCCATGCACAAACCGGAATCTGTAGAAGATATGATAATTCAAAATTATGATAAGGAGCGGCTGTATATTGCTATAGGCAGGCTGCCCAGAAAACAAAAGAGAAGACTGTTAATGAATTATTTTGGTGGATTATCCTGTGCGGAGATTGCCAAAAGGGAAAACTGTTCTATTAGGGCGGTGGAGTACAGTGTACATGACGCAATCCGAAAGTTGAAAGAAATATTAAAAAATTACTAAAAGAACTTTCGCATTTTGCATTTAAGTGAGGAAACAAGTGAGAGGGATATTTTTCTCTTGCTTGTTTCCTTTTTCTTGTGGAAACAAAAACACTTTGACAACTTCATACCCATTTACCACATACATTCCTGCTGTTATCGTGATGAGCGTAAGCCACGATAGCGGGTACGCCATGATCTGTATGGGGGCAGGGGCAGCGAAATCCCACATGATAATCGTTTTGGTTTCCGTCTGGTCTGTTCCTATGCAGGGAGCGGAGTCTGCCCGGCTATGAGTGCCGGATTGCTTTCGGTACGGCGATGACAGACAGCAGGCATAATGATACTCCTGTCCGGCCATAAAGTCGAGCGTTAAAAGCGTCGCAACAAGTGGGGGCAGCTCCGGGAGATCCCCGGAGGGGTGGGATTCCCGTGGAGCTGATAGAGCAGTCAGCCGTGTGGTAACTTCCCTTACCAGCCGAAAATATATTTTCATCTGCTGGCACAAGCCGGGGTGTCGGGGACAAATAGGCTTTACTTAATTCTAATGCACAGCGAAGATGTGCAGATGGAGGAAAAACCTCTGCTCACTCATAGCGAGTTTGCATTTTCCTTCAGAAAACGAGGAGGTTTAGATATGTCAGGAAAGATATGCAGGGGCGGTATGTTTTATGCAGACTTGAACCCTGTTATTGGTTCAGAGCAGGGCGGCTTCCGCCCTGTTCTGATTATACAGAACAACACTGGCAACCAGTACAGCCCCACGGTCATCGTGGCGGCTATGTCAGGCAGGATAAAGGGGAAGACGGAGCTTCCGACACACTATAAGGTAAGGCCGTATGCCGGACTGGACAAGGAATCCCTTGTTCTTCTGGAGCAGATACGGACGATAGACAAAAAACGTCTGAAAAAGCACATCGGACAGTTGGGGCAGGCAGACATGAGGCAGATTGACCAGTGCCTTGCCGTCAGCCTTGCTTTGGAGATAGCACGAACAGTATAGAAAGAGGGGGTGTTTGCCATGCAGACAGTTATGGAACCGGCAGTGGAAGAGGAGATAAGCGGCTGCCATGTTACGCTTTTCTTCGTGGAAAAACCGGTTGAGGGTGTAATGGAGAGAATACAGTCCATTTTGTCCAATGCTTATGAGGAACGGGTGCAGAATGACCTGAAAGAGATTGTCAGCCGTAAGGCAGGAATTGGCTGAAACCCTATGGATTGCACTGTAAATATCAAATTCGCACATTTGTTGCGGTGGGTGTTTCTTCCTATAATAAATGCAGGACAGGCAGACCAGAGAATGAAAAAGGATTGCCACAGCACCTTGACAATTCCATACAGTGCATCCCATAGAAATTTTTTATGGGAGGAAATAGTCAATGAAAAGAGTTTACACATTATACCGGGTTTCCACGAAAAAACAGGTCAATATCAGTGATGACCATCAGAATGACATCCCCATGCAGAGAGGGGCTTGTCAGGAGTTTGTAAAGTACAGGCAGGATTGGAAGATAGTGAGGGAGTTTGAGGAAAAGGGCGTGTCCGGCTTCAAAGTGTCGGCAAAGAACCGTGACGCTATCCTTGATTTACAGGAGGCGGCATTGAACAAGGAGTTTGATGTGCTGCTGGTGTTCATGTTTGACCGGATCGGGCGCATTGATGACGAAACGCCATTTATCGTCGAATGGTTTGTCAAGACGGCGGGCGTAGAAGTCTGGAGCGTCAAGGAGGGTGAGCAGAGGTTTGAGACCCATGTTGACAAGCTTACCAATTATATCCGTTTCTGGCAGGCATCCGGCGAGAGCGAAAAGACTTCCATCCGTATTAAGACCAGAATGCAGCAGTTAAGGCTGGATGGGCTTTACACGGGTGGAGCACTCCCTTATGGATACCGGATAGTGCCGAGCGGAGTAAAAAACCGCAAAGGGCAGGAGCTGAAGAAATTTGAAATCGACCTTGAGCAGTATGTGGTGTATCGGAAAGTCATTGAAAAAACTATCAATAACGGAACAGGAAGTTATGTGATTGCCCATGATCTGAACAGTCAGGGATACAAAACAGCCAATGGTGGAAAGTTTACCTGCATGGCAATCACGAGAATGTTGTCGGCACCACTTCCGAGAGGTT
>CANRMO010000061.1 GCA_947631755.1 uncultured Lachnospiraceae bacterium
ACAAAGGGTAAATTGTTTGAGAGGATTGCTGAGACGCTGACGCTGTACCGGGACTCACAAAAGAGCGCTCTGGACAATTTTCTCTATATGATCCGCACATCCGCGATGCTGTATGAGTCGAAAGAGCGGGTGGAAGACCATCCCGAACTGGAGGAACTGATCTGCCGGATTGAGACAGCGGACTATGGGCATATAGAGAGGAGAGAGTTTGAGCAGCTGGTGGAGGAGAAAGACAGGGCAGCAGAAATTCTCCAGCAGAGCACGGATTTTTATTGCAGTATCCAGAAAGTGATCAATGGCATCTATGCCCTGTGCCTGATCCTTCCCTGCTGTGACGGCGGAGAAAAACTGCCGGAGAAAAATTGCCGCGAGGTCTGGGTGTGCCTTTCAAAGAAAGAGTACCGGGATGAGATGCTGTGGCCGCTGGAGGGACTGATCGAGGACAGGATGGAAAAGATCCATTCTCTGGAATCCGTACTCTCTCTCATCCACTCTTCCTGCAGAGAGGAGACAGAGGAGGCCGGTCTGAGTGATTTTATTGAAAAGTTCTGTGCGGCGGATAATCTTCTCTCGGACAGTTTGTTTATTGATCTTGAGGGAGCGGCAGAAGATGAGGTTGTGGATGAGCGCTGCGTGCGTGAGGCCACAGAAAAGCTGCTTGATGAGCTGTCGATGAAACTTGGCCAGGTCTCCCGGCCGGTGAAACGCGCAGTCATGGCAGTCATTTTGCAGAAACTTCCCCTGCAGTTTAACAGGCCGGAAGAAGTGGAAGAATATATACGGGTCAATCTGTTTGGCTGCCAGAACAGGGCGGAAAAGTGTGTTGTCATGGAGCTGCTGCGGGATCAGATCCGCGCGGCGATGTTTGACTGATGTGGAGGTTGGATCTATGCTGCACTGGTACCGGAAATTGTATATGGATGAAACCGTGCGGAAGCATCCGGGAAAGAGCAGGAAACGGGTGGAGATGTGCCACCGGAGTTTTCGGCAGTCCCTCTGTTTCTGGAAGGGGGATTATTATGTGATCGCGCTGGCGCAGAATGACCAGAACTTATTTGAGATCATAGAGGCGAGGCAGATGTTCTTCCGGCATTACCGGAATACTGATTTTTATGTTGTGGGTCTGGCGGGTTCAAGAGATTCCGCGGTGGAATTGGTGAGGGGCATACTGGAGAGTGCGTTCGGACAGGATGGGCAGTTCCGGGTCCGCGAGTATTTTAAAAAAGGAGATTTTTCGCAGAGGGGAAACGGCCCGTCGCGCAGAATGCTCCGGAATGGAGAATGATATGGCGTATTTTTTGGCGGCACTTAAAGTGCTCGGCCTGATCATAGTGTGTATCATAGGACTGGTGCTTTTGTTTGCAGCGCTTGTTCTCTGGATGCCTGTGCGCTATCATGTCTCAGTTAAAAATCAGACAGCTTTTGTCTACAGTTTCCACATATTCTGGCTCGCGGGCCTCGTGTCGGTGAAAAAAGATCCCTTTTCTTCTCAGACATGGCTGAGAGTTTTGGGCATTCCCCTCCGATGCCTGTCGGGCGATTCCCAGGACAGAAACCGTAAACAGCAAAAAAAGGCACCCGGAAAGAGACCGGATGGGGGGGAAAAAGAGAGCGGAGACCATAGGCGCGGAGAAGGGCAGGGTGAGAAAAAGAGTGAGAAAGAGGCACAGAAACAACAGGGGAGAGCGGACCGGGCAAAAGGAGGAAAGTCTTCAGATATGAAAAAATCCTTTTCTTTTGACATTGTATCGACTATAATTGAATTTATAAGAGATACTGATAATAAGAGCGCTTTCCGTTATGTTTTTGGAGAGTTCTGGGATCTTCTCTGCTATCTCGGGCCGCAGAAGATAAGAGGCAGATTTGTAGTCGGGACAGGAGATCCCTCATCCACAGGCATATTGATCGGGATCATCAGCCTGTTCCCGGTAGTTTACCGGGAGGGCGTCACGGTCCGCCCGGATTTTGAGGCGGAGGAGGCGGTCTTTCAGGCCGACAGTGAGATGAAAGGGCGCATCCGGGTCTGGTATCTGGCCTGTCTCGCCCTGCGGCTGTACCGGAAGAAAGAGCTGAGAAAATTGTGGGATAATTTTAACCGCATGAGAGGACAGCTCTCACAGGGATGAGCGAAAAAAATAAAATAAGGAGGCTGCATAATATGGCAGAAAACAATTTTAATGAGACAGTGGAGTCGCTGTTCAAGGGGATGGATTCTTTTATCACAACAAAGACCGTTGTGGGGGATGCGGTGAGGTTTGACGACGGGACGATTGTGCTCCCGCTTGTGGATGTGAGTTTTGGTGTGGCGGCCGGCGCTTTTTCCAGTGAGGGCGGCGCGGATAAGAAAAATAACGGCGGCGGCGGTATGGGCGGCAAGATTCAGCCCAGTGCGGTTTTGGTTATCAAGGACGGCAGCTCGAAACTTGTGAATGTGAAAAATCAGGATGGCATGACAAAGCTTCTGGATATGGTGCCGGATTTCGTGGAGAAATTCACAAAGAAAGGCGGAAGCGACAATGGGGACGAGGAGAAGAAGTGATAAAATAATAAAATTTCTACTTGCAAAACCTTTGTTTTTTTGCTAATATATACGTGTTGTGTTTACAGACAGAAGGAGGTGCTTTCATGGCTAAATGTTCAGTATGTGGAAAGAGCGTACATTTCGGCAACGCAGTCAGCCACTCTCATAGAAGAAGTAACAAGATCTGGAAATCAAATTTGAAATCTGTAAGAGTAAAGGTAAACGGCGGTACAAAGAAACAGTATGTTTGTACATCATGCCTTCGTTCTGGCAAAGTCGAGAGAGCTTAAGTACAGGCGTGAACTGTGCATAGGGTATAATGAACACATCAAGACGCCAGTCGAGATGGAGATAATGAGAGGTCCAGGGAGCTTTGGCTGCCGTGGACTTTTTGTTGTCTTTTTATTTTTTGTCCGTAAAGAGGTTATAACCGAGGACGAGACAGGCAATAATAATACCCAGCGCAAGAAGTCCGCGGTGTATAAAGAGCATAATGCACATACCGATACCGATCCAGAATAGTATAAAACCGATCAAGCGTTTCATTGAGCCACCTGCATAGCGGAAATTGCCCGCGGGAGATTTTCTTATTATATACTATGCGGCGGAAGTGGAATTGATTTGATTTTTTGTATTTCATAGTGTAAAATAAAGATATATGTTTCAATCTCAGAGAATGGAGGGTTACTATGAAAGGACAGATGAATACGGAAAAGGGGGAAATCCTTGTTGACGAGGATGTGCTGGCCAAATATGCCGGTTCAGCTGCTATCGAATGTTTCGGTGTAGTCGGCATGGCCTCTGTCAGCGTGAAAGACGGTATTGTGAAACTGTTAAAACGGGACAGTGTCCGTCACGGTGTGGAAGTGTCTGTTAACAATGATAAATTATTTATTGAACTGCATATCATTGTGGCCTATGCAGTGAGTATTCTTGCCGTTGCCCAGAACCTTGTGGATAATGTGAAATATAAAGTGGAGGAGTACACAGGGATGGAAGTTGGGAAAGTTACGGTATGTGTCGAGGGAGTCCGGGTGATCAACTAACCGACCGGATTCCGGATTGTGACACAGTGCTGTGATTAGTAGTGATTTGTATGTTGGAGGACGAAAAACGGTGGTTATTAAAACAATTGATGCTTCACTAGTCCAGAAATGTTTTCTTGCCGGTGCAAACGCAATGGACGCAAAAAAGGAAATGATAAATGATTTGAATGTATTTCCTGTGCCGGATGGAGATACCGGCACAAATATGACAATGACGATCATGTCTGCCGCAAGAGAGGTGTCTGCCCTTGACGGAACAGACATGAAAAAGCTCTGTAAGGCAATCTCCAGCGGCTCTCTCCGGGGGGCCAGGGGAAATTCCGGCGTCATTTTGTCCCAATTGCTCCGGGGATTTACAAAAGAAATCTCGAAAGTGGAGGAAGTGGACGTCGAAATACTATCAAAGGCATTTGAGAGAGCGGTTGAATCCGCTTATAAAGCAGTGATGAAACCCAAGGAGGGTACGATCCTCACTGTGGCCAGGGCGGGATCGGATAAGGCGCTGGAGTTATCCGGACGGACGGATAACCTGCTGGAGTTTATGAATAAGATCCTTATGCATATGAGAGATGTGCTGGACCAGACACCGGAGATGCTGCCGGTGTTAAAACAGGCCGGAGTAGTGGATTCCGGCGGTGAGGGCCTGCTCACGATGATCGAGGGGGCGTATGATGCGCTGCTGGGAAAGGAAGTCAGCACGGAGATTTCTTCCCTTTCTTCCGGGTCTGCTGCGCCAGGAGGGGCCAGGGCGGATGTTGTGGCAGAGACGGAGATCCACTTTGGCTATTGCACAGAATTTATCATTATGCTGGAGAAGAATTTTGGTAAGAAAGAGGAGAAAGAGGTCAAGGATTACCTCACTTCCATCGGTGATTCCCTCGTCTGTGTGGCGGATGACGATATCGTGAAAATACATGTCCACACAAATGATCCGGGGCTTGCCATCCAGAAAGGATTGAGTTATGGGTCTCTCACCAGCATGAAGATTGACAATATGCGGGAAGAGCACAATGAGCGGGTGATCAAGGGCACGCAGAATAGAGACGGGGACGCTGCCGGAGAAGGGACAGCGGAGAACAGGCCGGAGGAGACGGAACGCAAAGAAAACGGGTTTATCAGTGTCTCCGTGGGTGACGGGCTCTGCCGGATCTTTGGGGATCTGGGTGTGGATTTCGTCATTGAGGGCGGCCAGACGATGAACCCGAGCACGGAGGATATCCTGGATGCCATCGGCCGGGTCAATGCGGACCATATATTTGTGCTCCCCAATAATTCTAATATCATACTGGCGGCAGAACAGGCGAAAGACTTGACGGAGGACAAGGAAATATTTGTGATCCCAACAAAAAATATCCCCCAGGGGATTGCGGCGATGATCAGTTTTTCCGATGCTCTGTCACCGGAGGAGAATGCTGAGACCATGGCGGAGAGCGCGGGTGCGGTGAGGTCCGGCCAGGTGACATATGCGGTGAGGGATACCGTGATTGACGGCCGGGAGATAAAGTCGGGTGACATCATGGGACTGAGTGAT
Organism: uncultured Lachnospiraceae bacterium; assembly: GCA_947631755.1. Classification (GTDB taxonomy): domain Bacteria; phylum Bacillota; class Clostridia; order Lachnospirales; family Lachnospiraceae; genus Eubacterium_F. Next base: position 5,099 of record CANRMO010000061.1, read on the forward strand.
AAGACAATTGAAGTTGTGGGGGAAAGTGCTGTATCGGTTACGCTGAATCTGATACGGAAGATGCTTGATGATGATTCTGAACTGGTGACGATTTATTACGGAGAAGAGGGGAGTGAGGAGGACGCTGTCCGGATCTCCCAGGCCATCCAGGAGGAATCGGACGCTGAGGTAGAGATCCAGTACGGCGGCCAGCCGATTTATTACTACTTTGTCTCAGTTGAATAGGTATTTGCCAATGATAGCGATTATACAAGACATTTTATCCGATGCTTTTATTGATACAGTAAAATTACTGCCATTTCTGTTTCTGACTTATTTTGTCATGGAGTGGCTGGAACATAAGACGGGGAGCCGGACACAGGCGCTGATCCGCAGGGCGGGCAAGGCCGGCCCGCTGTTTGGCGGTGTGCTCGGTGTTTTTCCCCAGTGCGGTTTTTCTGCCGCCGCCTCCAATCTCTATTCCGGGGGACTGCTGACAGCGGGCACGCTTGTCGCGGTTTATCTGTCAACCTCTGATGAGATGCTACCCATTTTTTTGTCCGAGTCTGTCCCGGTCCTGACCATTGTGCGGATTCTGGCGGTCAAAATGGTGCTTGGCATCGTAAGCGGCTTTGCCCTTGACTTCATTTACCACAAGATCATCCGCAGGGAGATACAGTATAAAAATATCCACACGATGTGCGAGAGTGAGCACTGCCGCTGTGAGGAGGGAGTGTTGATCTCCACGGTGCGCCACACGGCTCATATTACGCTGTTTATCTTTCTTGTCACAGTGGCGTTGAATGCCCTGATCATGGGAGTGGGAGAGGATAAGCTGTCCGCCCTGGCACTGAATATGCCGGTGGCGGGGGAGCTGATCGCCGGGCTGATCGGGCTGATACCGAACTGTGCGGCGTCTGTTGTTATCACGCAGCTCTACCTGGAGGGAATGATCGGCCCGGGGCCGATGATGACAGGACTTCTGGCCGGAGCCGGCGTAGGCATCCTCCTGTTGTGCCGCATGAACAAAAAACACCCGCGCCAGAACGCAGGAATCCTTGCTTTTGTTTATCTGGCAAGCGTGTTCTGGGGGGTGTTGATCGATCTGCTACATATTCAGTTTTAGTGCAGCGGCCTACGAGAGTTTTTCCAATTTAACAGCTGTCCCGTATGCCATGACCTCTGCGGCGCCCTGCATAACGGATGCGGAGTTGAAACGCACACAGATAATAGCGTCTGCGTCGAGTTTTTCCGCTCTTGCTATCATGCGGGAGATCGCCTGTTCGCGGGCTTCTTCCATCATTTTTGTGTAAGCGGTCAGCTCGCCGCCGACCATGCTCTTAAAGCCGGAACCCATATCTTTGAACATATTTTTTGACTGTATCGTGCTCCCCTGTACAAGTCCCAGGGTCTTGCAGCTATATCCCAAAATGTTCTCTGTCGTTGTTAAAATCATAAGATCCTCCTTCTGGCATCTCTGTGCCGGTTAAATATTATTTGCTATAGACAGTATAGCATAGTGGCGGGGATAATTCCATAATTTTTTGCGCGGGAAAACGGCGCTTGAAAAGCAGGAAAAAATAGGATATAATGAATCATAGCACCGATTCGTGCTGTCATCAATCAAAAGAAAAGAGAAAAGATACGATAAGACAAAGGCACACAAAAAAACTAAGGAGAAAATTACATGATAAAAACAATTCTAAGAAAAACAGCAGTCAGCGGCGTGCTGGCTGGTTCGTTTGTATTCACTGCATTATTGTATTCCCAGACTTTCCCAGAGGCAGAGGTTATAGCAGATGCCGGCGCACCGGCTGTGTATTCTCCCGCTATCACAGAGGAGATAACGGCAGAGAGGGGCCGTTTCACAAAACAGTTTGCCATGTCCGACGGCAGTTTTACCGCCGCTGCTTATTCTATGCCGGTTCACTATAAAAAGAACGGAAAATGGAAAGAGATCGATACCACTCTCGTAAAGTCGGGAAAGAAGAATTACAGGACAAAGGCTACTGACCTGAAGATCCGTGTCGCCAGGAAAGCAGGCAAAAAAGCCACCGCTGCCCTGGAGAGGGGGAAGACCGGCGTTTCTTTTGCCCTGACCGGAAGGAAATTTAAGCCGTCAAAGGCGAAGACAGATAACCCGGAGAAAAAGATACCGACCGATGTGCTGAACCAGAACCGGGTGCAGTACAAAAATGTGCTGAAAAATACAGATATTTCTTATGATATATTCCCAGAAAAGCTACAGGAGACTATCTCCGTCACAAAAAAACAGAAACGAAAATCCTTTGTGATCAAAATCAGCAAAAAGGGCCTTAAAGTGAAAGTAAAGGGCAAAAAAGTCTATTTTAAGACAAAAAAGGGTAAGACAAAATATACCCGGCTCACGCCCACCATCACCGATGCCTATGGGGTGTCCACCACAAAACTGAAAGTGACATATAATAAGAAAAAGAAAACGCTGAAGGTGACGCCGGATAAAAAATGGTGGAACAGCAAAAAGAGAAAATTTCCGGTGGAGATCCGGACAACCTATATCACAGACAGCCATACGAGGGATGTCAAAGTGGGGGCGGCCTATGCCGGTTCGCCGGATAAAAATTTCGGATATGACAAATCCCTGCTTCTACAGGCGGGAAAATGCGTGGCATTCACAAAAATGACAGATCTTGCCGGGATACAGCAAAAAGACGCAAAGATATTAGACGCAGCCCTGCACATTCGCAGTGAGAAGACGCTGAGAATGGGGGCGGGGAAACTTTTTGACATCGGGGTGCATAAAGTTACCCAGAACTGGTCCGCCAGGAAACTGACTTATAACAACCGCCCCGTCTATGAGGAGGGGGCGTCAGTTTCTTTTGGGATACAGAAAAAGGGGGATTATACCTGTGATGTCACCGATGTTGTAAAGGCGTGGCAGAGCGGGGAGGCAAACTGCGGTGTGGCCCTGGCGGCGGACAACAGCAACCGCTCTTATCAGGCAAGGCTGGACCGGAACCCGTATTTTACCGTCCACTATGAGACTGTCGGTTTTGACGGGGCTGCCCGGCTGAGGGAAGGCGGTGATATCACAAGGGATGTGCTGGCGGCCGGACAGGAGAATTACTATTATTTCGAGACAAAACCAGGCATCGCCTATGACCTGTACACAACCTCTGCCCTGGATACGCAGGGGATTCTGTACGATGAGGATAAAAACCGTCTGGATTATGACGACAACAGCGGCTTAAATGACAACTTCTGTTTCACGAAAAGCTATGACGGCAGGCGGTATCTGAAAGTGAACGTCAAGGGGAGTGCCACAGGTAAATACACCCTGTCCCTTAAAAAGCGGTTTGTCGTGCCGGAACCGGTGGGCAGGCGAAAAGAGGACAGCTATATTATAAGCTGGAGCCCGGTGGAACACGCCACAGAGTACCTCATCACCGTCTATGACAGCAGAGGGAAGATCAGTGAGGCTGTGACAGGAGGAACTTCCTATGAATATGTCTTTACCGGGGACACAGTGGGAAAGACCCTGGCCTTTACCGTGACGCCCCGTGAAAATGAGTCACTGGCGGGGGAGCACTCCCGGAAGATATACAGCGATAACACAGAATCGGAGTGGAAGTACGGCGCACCGATGACAGAGAGAAGAGAGAACTTCGCCAGCGCCGTGTGCGGCGGAAAGATCTATGTGCTGGGCGGGGAGGACAGAGAGACAAAAACCACGTTCCGGTCACTGGAAGTATATGACCCGGAGAAACAGACATGGGAAAGGGCCGGCGACTATCCGGGGGATGTGCCCGGTATCTGCAATGCCCGCATGGCTGCGCTAAAAGGGAAACTATATGTTATCGGAGGACAGACAGAAACCGGTGTAAATGCGAGACTTTTAAAAGAAGTCTGGTCTTACGACCCGGACAGCGGCCGCTGGGAAGCGCTGGCGGATCTGCCCGAGGGGCGGACCGATATGCCAGTGACCGTGTGTGACGGCAAGATTTATGTCTTTGCAAAGGTGGGGACAGAAGAGCGGGTGGATGTGTATGACCCGGCGGCAGACCGCTGGACGTCTGATGTCAGGGCCGGTACAAGCGTCAATCTGCAGGCCCGGACGATTGACGGCAAGATCTTTGTCCTCCGGGAGAAAGAGCCGGAAGACGGGGATCTGCCCGCAAAGATGTACTGGGAAGAGTATCTGCCGGAGAGCGGGGAATACGATAACGCCGGAACCGTCTGCGATTTTGCCAACGCCGGGCAGTACCGGTCTGGCGCGGTTGTGAACAGCAAAATATACATGGTAAACGACAAGAGTGCGGACCGGGCGCTGTGCTACGATGTCTATCTGGACAAATGGAGCCGGGTCTCCGTCTTCAATCTGGAAAAGGGCGCCTCCCAGATACAGTCAGTGGGGAATGTGCTGTACAGCCTGGGCGGCACTCTGGAGGGATTCGGGACAGCCGATGTGACAGAGATATATGAGCTGGACATAAAACAGATCACAAAGCAGATGGACGTGACAGAGGGAGAGCCCTACGAACTACAGGTACGGGCTGCCAATTGTGAGGAAGATACGGATTATCTCGTCACCGTCCGGACCGACCCCTCCGCCCTGGAGTACGCGGGGACGTCCTCTTTTATGCGGCGGGAGAAGATAGAAAAAGGCCGCGGGGGGATACAACTGATGCGTTATATGCCGAAAAAGGGAGTAATGATCCTGAAACTCCGGGGAAAGATGGAGACTGGAGATACCGGCCAGGCGTACCAGTCCATTCCAGTCACAGGTGTAAAGGACGGGGTGACGGCAGTCAGCATGCAGATTGAAAAGGGATAAGACAGGGAAGTAAAACAGCAAAAGAAAAAAGGAACGAAAAGGGGAGAGAAAATGAAGATGGGACGAAACAGGAAACTATGGGTAAGGGGGATCGCTTTTGCTGCATGCGGCCTGGCTGCCGGACTGTTTTTACAGGAAAGGACAGTCCGCGCTGTAGACAGCAGGTACACTACCGCCGAGGATGCCCAGTATGCTATGTCCTACAAAGACATCTTTTACAGCAGGACAGCGGGATCTCCCCTGGAGTATGAGCCGGAGGACGGAGTGGACACCGCCACCGGGCATCTGATTTTGCAGCGCACTGACTTGGAACTGGAGGGGATGGCAGGCATGGACTTTTCCCTGTGCCGTTATTACGACAGCAACGAGGCGACTGTCGGCCAGCCGTCCGTGGAACACGTGGATGCGTTAAAGGTGGAAAATATCAACATCGAGTACACCGGGGAGGACAAAAAAACGCATACATTTGTTGTCTCTGCTGAGATTGCCAAAAACCACAAAAAGGCTCTGAAAGACATGTTTATCTCTTATAAAGAGGGTGAAAACGTCCGGACTGACACGGACAAGAGCACCCAGAGGAGCCGGGTGGTGGACAAAACGCCCTACGAGGTCTACGGGATCAGCAGTGGCTGGTCCTACGACTTTCCCTGGATTGAGACTGTGAGCATCGCAGAGGGGGAGGAGAGCAAGTGGGCGAAAAAGCCGGTCTGGCTCCACTGGGGAAGCCGGGGTTCCATGGCTATCGCCACTTATGCGGACCAGACGGCAAAGACATATTCCATCACCGGCCTGGAAGGCTATGGTTACAGCGATGTAAAGCTGGAGGACTACACGCAGACAGTAGACGGCATCTCCTGCCGCTATCTTCTGCGGGACAAGACCGGCCTGCGCACCTATTTCAACGAGGACGGCGTGGTTGTGTTGCAGAAAGACGCCCATGACAATACGATCACTTACACATACCGGGACGGCATCTACTTTGACAGGATAACCGATTCCGTCGGGAGGGAGATCCGCTTCCACTACGGGGAGGAGACAGAAAACGGCCAGCGTTTCCTTGAAAAAGTGACCGTCCAGGGGAAGAAGACCGAGGGGGGAGTATCCTCAAAGACTGTAAAATATGCGGTCAGCGGGACATCTTACAAACCCATGAACGGAAAAAAATTGTATGGGAGCAGGCTGGACAGTGTGACCGTGGACGGCACGGAGGAGACATACAGCTACCGCACCGCGGAGACATTTGTCAATACCTCTGGCTGGCGGATTGCCGCCCACCGGGCAGACACAAATGAGGCATATCTGATCAAGGGTGTCCGGTGTAACGGCAGTGCCACAAACTATGAATACCGGGCTGGGACGATCCGCGGCACCAGAGATGCCGGGGAGGGACAAAAACGGGATGTGGCGACACAGTTCTACTATGTCACAAGACAGTATGAGCAGGCGGTGAAGACAAAGAAAAAGGCGGGTGGAGTAAAGTACGACTATTACCAGAAGCAGGACGGCAGGAAAGAACTGGTCTCTTTTGCAGATGGTTTTGATGAGATCGACACGAGGCAGTACGGGGAGGACGGCGTGCAGAATGTCACTCTCACAAGTGGATACAACCCGGGGAAACACAAAGATAACGGGGTGTATTCCGATTATACTTATAAAAAGACAAAGCTTGACCGGGATACCCTGCAGCTTACGAACAGGCCAAAGAAAAACGTCGGCCTCTGTATTTATAACAGGAACAAACTGCCGGAGGCAGAGATCCAGGACGGAAAGAGCAGGGAAGAGAGCCTTTATGAGTACGACGGCAGCGGAGAGGGTTCCCTTGTCGTGCTGGAGACAGAGAGGGACTACGGAACCAGCCGGAATAAAAAGCCCAGGACATCGAAAACCGGTTACACTTATGACAATTACCGGAACATGCTGACAGAGAGGAAACCGAAAGCGTATCTCGCGAAATATGCCGGGAAAGAGCATCTGTTTACAAAAACAGCGGCTTATTTCCACACATCAGAGGGATATCCGGCAGAAGACAGGGGGTATACGCTCTGTACGGAGAGCTCATTTGAGTATTATCTGAGCGCGGGGACGGCCGTGCGGAGAGTTGCCGCCCTCACCCCGGATGGCATCGATGTCCTGTCCGAAGACACCCAGATGAAAAAGGGGGATGGGGCGTACCAGACGGTATCGAGAGTTGAATTCACTTACGATGCCAGAGGGAACGAGACCAGGGGCACAAAATATCCCGACTGCGTGTCCGACCCCGGCTCCCACTACTCCACCTCTTACC
>CANRMO010000062.1 GCA_947631755.1 uncultured Lachnospiraceae bacterium
GTTTCTGCGCGGCGGATATCTTTGCCGGACAGGCTCTGTCGGAAGCGCAGATCGATCCGTCCTCTGTGGCATGGACGGCATCTGTCCCCGGAAAGTGGTCATTTGCGCAGCCGGAATACATACCGGGGGTGGGCACAGGGCTCTATGACATCCAGTTTACACCGGATAATGCCCTGAGCTACAAAAAAGAGATATTTCCAGCCTCCGGGCAGGTGACTGTGAAGCCGACTTCAACGCCCGCTCCGACGCCGGCTCCCATCGCGGCACTGCCGGCAGAAGACAGCGGTAAGGACGGACAGGATCCCGGGCAGGACAGTGAGAGGACAGGTGTCCCCGGGGTGGCCGCGGAGCAGGGGGATGGCGGGCAGGAATCGGTGATTATCCGTCAGATGCCGGCGGTACTCTCTTCTTTAGTGGTCAAGGCTAAAAATACATTTTCGGGAAAACGTCCCAGGCTCATGAGAATACTGCGCCGGGGAACACGGGCTAAAATAACGTGGAAAAAGGTGGCAGGCGCAAAGGGGTATCAGATCTGTTGCAGTGCAGCCAGGAGTGTGAAAAAGGGGAAAAAAGTGACGGCGAAAGGAAATCAGATACAGTTTCGCAGGCTGAAAAAGAAAAAACATTATTATGTGCGGGCCAGGGCATATAAAGGCAAAAAAAAGAGGACCTATACAGCGTGGTCCTCCTGGCATAAAATATGAGAAAACAGACGGAAAATAAATTATGTGTCATTCGCCGTAATCCATATCTTTCAGTATATCACAGAAATCAAAGGTTGCGAAATAGTCTCTCGGCGTCTCGCCCCGGCGGATCATCTGAACACTGCCATCTTCTTTTAAGAGAAGTTCCGGTGATTTCAGTTTGCCGTTGTAATTGTAACCCATGGAGTATCCATGGGCTCCGGTATCGTGGATCACGAGATAATCTCCAATCTCGATCTCGGGAAGCATGCGGTCAATGGCAAATTTGTCGTTATTCTCGCACAGAGAACCAGTCACATCATATTTGTGGTCGCAGGGCATTTGCTCTTTGCCAAGCACCGTGATGTGGTGGTATGCTCCGTACATGGCGGGGCGCATCAGATCACACGCGCAGGTGTTGACTCCCGCATATTCCTTGTATATGTGTTTTTGGTGGATACATTTTGTGACCAGCTGGCCATAGGGGCCCAGCATGAAACGGCCGAGCTCTGTGAAGATTGCCACGTCACCGAGGCCGGCAGGGACAAGAATTTCCTCAAACTTTTTCTGCACGCCCTCTCCGATGACTTTGATATCGTTTGGCTCTTTGTCCGGTGTGTAAGGGATTCCGACGCCTCCGGACAAGTTGATAAATTTGATATCTGCCCCCGTTTTTTCCTTTAGTTCCACTGCCAGCTCAAAAAGGATGCCGGCCAGTGTCGGATAGTAGTCGTTACTTACAGTATTGCTGGCGAGGAAAGCGTGTATGCCGAAATTTCTGGCCCCCAGTTTCATAAGTTTTTTGTAACCGCTGATCAGTTGTTCTTTTGTGAAGCCGTATTTGGAATCTCCGGGATTATCCATGATATCGGTTCCCAGTGCAAATTTGCCGCCCGGATTATAGCGGCAGCAGATGGTCTCGGGAATCCCTGTTCCCTCCGCCAGAAAATCAATGTGAGTGTAGTCGTCCAGATTAATGTAGGCGTTGAGCGCCCGGGCTTTTTTGTACTCTTCAAGAGGGGTGACATTTGAGGAAAACATAATGTCACTCCCGGTAAAGCCGAGAGCTTCCGCCAACATGAGTTCCGTGAGGGAGGAGCAGTCAACGCCGCAGCCCTCCTCCTGTAAGATTTTCAGAATAAACGGATTTGGCGTCGCTTTTACAGCAAAATATTCGCGGTACCCTTTATTCCAGGAAAAAGCGTCTTTTAGTGCTCTGGCATTTTTTCGGATCGCTTTCTCATCATAAATATGGAAAGGAGTCGGATAGGTTTTTTCAATTTCTTTCACCTGTTCCAGACTTAAAATTGAAGTCTTGTTCATACGTGCCTCCTGTGATCTGTGTAGTTTACTTTGTTCGGTCGTTACGCATTAAAATGGACTGTATAAGTATAAAAAAATTTGTCTGGACTGTCAAGAGGCGCGGTTCTAATTTTCTGTTTCCGCCACAGATTTTGGAAAAAAAGTTGAAAAGAACAAATGTTTGTGATATACTAAATATCGTGTTTGCCAGTGATAGCTGGATAAAACTGCCAGAGTGCAGAAAGAAAGGTTTTGAGCAGATGAGTGATAGTTATAGCGGAAGTGATATCATTATTTTAGAGGGGCTGGAGGCCGTCCGCAAGCGTCCGGGCATGTACATAGGAAGTACAGGGACAAGGGGTCTCCATCATATGATCTGGGAAGTGCTCGATAACGGCATTGATGAGCACCTGGCCGGTTTTTGCAGCGAACTGCACCTGACTCTTTTGCGGGACGGGGGTGTCGTGATAGAGGACAACGGGCGGGGGGTACCAGTGGATATTCACCCGACGCAGAAGATCCCGACCGCCCGTGTTGTCTATACCGTTCTTCACGCAGGGGGTAAGTTTAGCAGCGATGTGTACAAAGTTTCGGGCGGCCTGCACGGTGTCGGGGCCTCAGTGGTAAATGCGCTCTCGAAAAGGATGGTAGTGGAGATCCGCCGTGATGGGCAGATTTACCAGGACGAGTATCGGGATGGTGGAAAACCGGTAACGGAACTGATCAGAGGTAATCTTCCAGTCATTGGAAAGTGTGCAAAGTCAAATACTGGCACGAAGGTGACTTTTTATCCAGATGACACGATTTTTGAGACCGTTGAATTTAAACCAGAGGCGATCCGGAAAAAATTGAAAGAGATTGCCTATCTTAATAAGGGATTAAAGATCCGGTTCCGGGATGAGCACACAGGGGAAGAGAGAGAGTATATGGAAGAGTTCGGCATCCAGAGTTATGTGAAATATATTAACCGCGATGCCGCAGTCCTGCACAGTGATGTCATTTATGTCGAGGGAAAGAGCGGGGATATCGAGGTTGAGGTCGCTTTTCAGTACACGCAGAATTACTCAGAACAGATCAATTCCTACTGCAACCGGATTAATGTCGCGGATGGCGGCACGCTTGTGACGGGATTTAAAACGGCGCTGACCCGGGTAATGAACCAGTACGCAAGAGAACTGAATTTTCTTAAAAACAACGAGGATAATTTTGACGGGAAAGATATCCGGAATGGTATCGTTGCCATTGTGTCCATTAAGCACCCGGATCCACAGTTTGAGAGCCAGACAAAAAACAAGCTGGGAAATACCGACGCCAAAACGGCAGTAGACGAAGTGTTCAGCGCGGAGGTTCAGAGATATCTGGATAAAAATGTGGAGGTGCTCAAGAGGATCCTTGAGAATGTCCACAAATCTTTTAAGGCGAGGACTGCCAGCGATAAGGCGAGAAAGTCTGTCATGAAACAGCTTCTGGATGTGGACACGAAGAGCAAACTGGCGGCCTGCTCTTCCAAAAAGCCGGAGGAGTGTGAAATTTATATCGTAGAGGGTGATTCCGCCGGCGGGACAGTGAAAACAGCCCGCAACCGCAGAACTCAGGCAGTGCTCCCCCTGAGGGGAAAGATACTGAATGTGGAGAAAGCGCCGCTGGAAAAGATTCTTGTAAACAATGAGATAAAGACGATGATCGCGGCGTTCGGATGCGGGATCGGTGAAAATTTTGACATCGGGAAGCTCCGCTATGATAAGATCATTATTCTGACCGATGCCGATGTGGATGGCGCGCACATCAGCACACTGCTTTTGACATTTTTCTATCGGTTTATGCCGGAGCTGATCTATCAGGGAAAAGTGTACCGCGGCCTGCCTCCTCTCTACCGGGTGTCTTATGAGGACACAGATAAAAAAACAGGAAAAAAGAAAAAACAGAAAGCATCCGAATATCTGTTTAATGATTTTGAACTGGAGAAATTCAGAAAGACGGGCAGAAAGATTCTGGAGCTGCAGCGATACAAAGGCCTGGGGGAAATGGATGACACCCAGCTGTGGGAGACAACGCTGGACCCGGACAGCCGTATACTGGCACAGGTATCCATCAGCGATACAGTGGAGGCGGATGAGGTCACGGATGTGCTGATGGGGAGCAATGTCCCGCCCCGCCGGCAGTTTATCATGGAAGAGGCAAAATACGCTAATCTGGATATTTAGGAGGATGGATCATGAGTGCTGATTCAGAAAATATAATTCAATTGGATTTTTCCGAGGAGATGAAAAATTCTTATCGGGACTATGCGATGAGCGTTATCGTGGACCGGGCGGTGCCGGATGTGCGCGACGGACTGAAACCGGTGCAGCGCAGGATCTTATATGCCATGAAAGAATTGGCGCTCTCGCCAGATAAGCCCCACAGAAAGAGTGCCCGTATTGTCGGTGACACGATGGGCAAGTACCATCCTCACGGCGACAGCTCGATTTATGACGCTTTGGTACATATGACGGAAGAGTACTCGTTAAATGTCCCACTTGTGGACGGACACGGGAATTTTGGGTCCATTGACGGAGACGGGGCAGCTGCTATGCGTTACACCGAGGCGAGGCTCTCGATGGGAGCCATGACTATGTTGGACAACCTGGAAAAAGGTCTGGTGGATTTTGTTCCAAACTTTGATGACAGCGAAAAAGAGCCGGTTGTCCTGCCAGCTATGATCCCCAATCTTCTGATCAACGGGACAACAGGTATCGCTGTTGGCATGTCTACCAATATTCCGCCCCACAATCCGGGGGAGATCATTGATGCTGTGATCGCCTATATGGACCGGCCGGGAATCTCCGTTGACAAACTGGTGGATTATGTTCCGGCCCCGGATTTCCCGACGGGGGGTATTATTATCAATGCGTCGGAGATGAGGGAGATTTATGCCTCGGGGGAGGGAAAGATACGGATTCGCGCAAAGACAGAGGTGGAAAAAGGCGAGTACGGGAGAAAGAATATCATTGTCACGGAAATTCCTTACACGATTTCTGGAAATAAGGCAAAATTGGTGGAAAATCTCGCCTCACTGGCAAGAGAAAAGGTGTTTGATGAAATTTATGATGTCCGGGATGAGTCCTCGAAAGAAGGCGTGCGCATTGTCATAGAGGTAAAGAAAGACAGAGACATTGAGAATCTCTTAAACGGCCTCTACCGGAAGACGCAGATGGAGGATACATACGGCGTTAATCTCCTGGCGATCCGACCCAGCGAGGGGGGCGGCGGTGAGCCGAAATTGTTTGACTTAAAGTCGATGATCGAAGAGTTTGTGCTCTTCCAGGAAGACCTCTACACAAGGGAATACCGATTTTTGCTGGAGAAGGCGAAAAAGCGCCTGGAGATCGTGGAGGGACTGATGAAAGCCACGGATGTGATCGACCTGATTATCGAAATCCTGCGAGGTTCCACATCGGTGAAACAGGCCAAAGCGTGTCTGACGGACGGCATTACCGAGGGGATTACATTTAAAAGCGCCGCTTCGCAGAAACAGGCGGAGACACTTCTGTTTACAGAGGCACAGGCGGATGCGATCCTCGCCATGCAGCTCAGCAAACTGATCGGACTGGAAATACTCAGGCTCCACGGGGAGCACGATGAACTGCTGGCGAACATATCAGAATATGAGAAGGTGCTCTCGAATGTGAGAGAGCTGTATAAAGTGATCAAGGCGAGGCTCCGTGAGTACAAGAAGAAGTTTTCCAGAGCCAGACGGACTATGCTGACGGACACCACAGCAAAAGCGTATGTGGAAAAAGTTGTGGAAGAGGATCTGTATGTGTGCATTGACCGGTTTGGCTACACGAAAGCGGTGGACGTGGCGGCGTTTGGCCGTGCGGCGGAGGATGTGAAAAAAGAGTTTTCGCATATTGTGCGGCTGAAAAATACAGACAAGCTGTGTATATTTACCGATGTGGGCGACATGCACCAAGTGAGAGCAGATAAGATTCCGCGCTGTAAAATGAAAGATAAGGGCACACTGATCCATACCCTGTGCAAAATGGATAACCAGGATGAGGGCCTGCTTTATATCAGTTTTGAAGAGCTTTTTGAATCCATGTTGATGTTTACCACAAAAAGCGGGTATATTAAACTTGTATCGGGAGTTGAGTTTGAGACGTCCCGCCTGCAGATCGCATCTACAAAACTGGATGAGGGGGATGCGCTGGCGGGGGTCTCGGTGTTGTCAGCAGCGGAGGTGCTGTCCGGTGACAGGAAAGTGATCCTGTTGACAGAAAAAGGGTTATCCCTCGGATTCCCGATCAGCGAAGTTAATGAATTTAAAAAGACGAGCCGGGGGCTAAAAGCTATCACGTTAGAGGAAGGTGACAGTCTGGTCTTTGCTGCGGCGCTGGATCCGTCAGAAGAAACATTTACCTATAATGGAAGAGAATGGAATGCCAGGAAAGTCAGAAACCGGAAGAGGGCAGCGAAAGGGCAGAGGGCGAACCTGGAAAAATAAAAGTGAAAAGAGCGTTAAGGTATTTTCGGATATGACCGATAAATACTTTGAGAACGAGGAGTTCATATAGATTGATTGAGTTCTTTGGTTGGAAGAATGGAGGGAATATTATGAGAATCGATGCGTATATGCAAGTCAGCCAACTCTATAAAACCAACAAAACAAAGCGCGGCTTGAAGTCGGATAAGGAAGAGAGCAGGGATTCTCTTGAGATCTCTGATTTTGGAAGTGCTTATCAGGTGGCAAAACAGGCTGCCAGCCAGGGTTCACTCGTGCGCGAAGACCGCGTAAGGGATATTAAGGCCCGCATGGAGGCCGGCACATACAATGTTTCTGCCGAGGATGTGGCAGATAAGCTGGCTGACCAGTTACTTGCCTAGTGTGTTGTATCATTCATCTTTTGTTTTTTGATGGGTGGTACAGAACACTGTTCCGGACAGGAGGAATTTATTTGGCTAGTTTGATGGAAGAGTTGATCAGTACGCTGGATGCTGAGGAAAAGGTATACCGGTCGCTGCTGCCGATCGAACAGGAAAAAACCAGAGCAGTCATAGCGGGGGATCTGGGTGCGCTGCAGGATATTTCGAATCAGGAACGGGAGCTGATGGATCAGTCTTCTGCTCTTGAGGGAAAACGGGAACAGATATCGGCAAACATTGCCACTGTTCTTGGCAGGGATCCAGGGACGATTACGCTGGAACAGATAGCGGATGCGCTGAAGAATCAGCCGGGGGACCAGAGGTCGCTGAGGGAAGTCCACGACCGGCTGAAAACAACAGTAAAGCGTCTGCAGGAAGTCAATAACCAGAACCAGAAACTCATACAGGAGTCCATGGAGATGGTTGAATATAATATGAATGTGATAAGAAGTACACGGATGTCTTCGGGAAGCAGCAATTATTCGAGCGATGCTTCGGAAGTGGCAGGGATGGCACCACAGCATGGCATGTTTGATGCCAAGCAGTAAGGCGCGGTATGTGGCGCGCTTTGCTGAGGCCCTGCGGCGTGTGCTTCTATATTTTTTGCATAAAAGCGGAGGAGATGCAGTATGTCTAATTTATTGGCCAGTTTTAATGCCGGGGTGTCCGGGCTCCATTCGGCGCAGGCATCGCTGAGTGTCACAGCGCACAATATGTCAAATGCCCGCACAGAGGGATATACAAGACAGCAGGTAATGGTGACGGATTCTTTTTATCAGAATTCCAAGGGTGTTTATAATAATCTGATGCAGGTCGGGACCGGTACAGTGATCGCCATGACCCGCCAGGTGCGAAATGAATTTCTGGATGTCCAGTACCGGCTCCAGCTTGGCCGCGAGTCTTTTTATGAGGAGAACCGGAAAGCGACGATGGAAATCGAAGACATGCTCGGGGAGTTGAACGGGGAGCAGTTTTCTGAGAATATTAACAGTCTGTGGCAGGCACTGAGTGCGTTGGCTAATTCCGCGGACAGTCTGGTGGACAAAGAGGAACTGGTATCAATGTCCGCGCGCTTTATAAAAAACGCCCAGGTGCTGCAGGAAGAGCTGGATGCTTATCAGACCAGCCTAAACATAGAAGTAAAAGAACAGGTGGACGCGATCAACAATGCAGTTACAGAGATCCAGGAGCTGAATGAGCTGATCCGCAAGTATGAGGCAACGGGAGATTCCGCCAACGATTACCGCGACAAGAGGAATATGTACCTGGATGAGCTGGCACAGTATATCAATATAGATGTGCAGGAGGAGATTGACGGCACGGTCAACATATACGCCTACGGCAGATTTCTACTGGACCAGAGCAACCAGTCTTTCCTCACAACAACGTATCAGAGCACTACTTCCAGGCTTTTGAAGCCAATCTGGGCAGACAGCGGCGAGAATCTTTTCTATTCTGACAGCCTCGCCTTTTCCGCCGCCAATGATACGGACATTGGTTCCCTGAGAGGACTGCTCGTTGCCCGCGGAAATTATGCGGCAAACTATACCGATGTTCCAGTAAAACCAAAGCGGGAAGATTTTACAACTGACCAGGATTATAATATTGCAATAAACAAGTTCAATAAAGAACTGGAGGATTATAATAATGTGATCGGCGCCTCTGCGGTTATGACTGCACAGAGCCAGCTGGACACTTTGATGCACGGAATTGTGACGATCGTAAATGACACCCTCTGCCCGAATAAAGAGATCACGATCCGGGAGAATGGTGTAGATAAGAAGATCCATGTGCTGGATGAGGAAAAAGCACTGGTGGGCGATGATGAAAATGATACAATAGGCACCGAGCTGTTCTCAAGGAGAAGCAGGGAACGGTACACGGAGCAGACCGTCACTGTTGTAAATGCGGACGGCACTACTTCACAGCAGACCCTCCATGTGTACAATGAGGAGGATCCGGATGATATATATTCGCTGTATACGCTGAGCCAGCTGGTAGTAAATCCCACTGTGCTGAGGGATGCGTCTACAATCCCGAGTGTCTACAATCAGTACCAGGAGCATCCGGGCGGTTATGCCACCAATGAACTGATGTCGATCGCCAATGCTTTTAACGAGGATATCGGGACGCTGAACCCGAATTCTGAGACTACATACAATGTGTTTAATTTTTATGGGGGTATGGTCTCCCAGCTCGGTGTCACGGGTGGGATCTATAACAGTGTGATAGCAAACCAGGAGATGACGGTCACTACACTTGATAATGAACGGCAGATTGTCATGGGCGTATCTACAGATGAGGAGCTGTCGAACCTCATCAAATACCAGCAGTGCTATAATGCATCTTCCCGGTATATAACGACGGTTTCCCAGATGTTAGAATATTTGATTGAAAAATTAGGAGGTTGATGGTATGGCATCTACATTCGGTTCTCTGGAAATAGCAAAGTCCGGTATGATGACTTATAACGCCGCTCTGCAGACGACGGCCCACAATATCGCAAATGTCGAGACGAAGGGGTATTCCAGACAGACGACAAATGTAACTTCTCTGGTCAGCCGCAGCTCTTCCTTTATGGTACAGGGGAGCGGTGTTACGGTTGTAAACATTACGAGAGAGCGGGATGAGTATTACGACCAGAAATATCAGAATACACAGTCAACATATAATTACTACCTGACAGAAGCGCACTATCTCAATGATCTTCAGGATAAACTGTGCGGCAGCGTAGTATCAAAAGAGAAGATATTGCTTCTGGATGCCTTTGATGATTTTTACGCCTCTCTCAGTTCGCTGAAAGATGCCCCTGGGGACGGCACAATACGGAAAAAGGCGGTGACTGTGGCACAGACCTTTGTAGAATACGCCACGACTACAGCTACGAATCTTCAGCAGCTCCAGGATGAGACAAACGAGCAGATTAAGACTGATGTGGAGGAGATCAACGGGATTGCAGAGAAGATTGTCTCTCTGAATGAACAGATCAATCTGATCGAGGCATACGGCTCCATCGCCAACGATCTGAGGGACCAGCGGTCTCTGTTATTAGACCAGCTTGCCCAGTACTGCAATGTGGAGTACAAGGAAGTGGAGCCGGCTAACGGCATTGGCGGCAATCAGTTTTATGTATATATCAATGGGGGCACTCTGGTGGACAATTACCGTGCCAATAAACTGGTGGTCAACCAGAAAGATACTTACACAAATATCAATGACATAAGAGGATGTTATACGATCTCATGGGCAGACGGAACCAGTTTTAATCCTTACAGCTCAACACTCGGCGGCGAGCTGCAGGCGCTGTTCGAATTCCGCGACGGGAATAATACAAGTATGCTGAGGGGAAAACTGGGGAACCTCACCAACAATGCGGATGGGAAACTGGTGATGACGCTCACCGGTACAAACTGCAATGACGCAAGGGATTTGAATATCCCGGCTATGGACGGCGAGCTTGTGATTAAAAATATCACATACCCATATGAGAGTTTTGAGGCCCAGGTGGATGCAAACGGCAATTATACTTATGTATTTACGATGAAGAGTGACATGGACGCCAGCAGTTCGCTGGCATTGCAGATGGCACTTCAGAACGGCTATACAGTGAGTGCCGGCGTGGAGGTCAACAGTAAGGGTATTCCGTATTATATGACGCAGTTGAATGAGTTTGTCCGAACATTTGCAGAAGAATTTAACCGTATCCACAATGAGGGATACGATCTGAATGACAATCTGGGCATTGATTTCTTTAACGCCAGAGTTCCGTCAAACGGATCCAACTATGATTTCAGGGAGTCGGTAGACGGCGTTGATTTTTCTTTCTCATCGGTGTCAGCACCAGATGCAAATGGGGTCTATGTCGGTTCCTATTACCATATGACGGCCTTGAATTTCTGCGTGACTGATCAGATTATCGAAGATCCGTCCCTGCTGGCCTGCAAGACGAAATTGTCAAAGGATGAACATGTGGGGAACGATAATGGCGATAACTTGCAGAGATTGCTGGATCTGAAGTCGAATTCTAAAATGTTCCTCCACGGGAATCCGGACGCGTTCCTACAGTCGATCACGGCGACGCTGGGCGTCAATGCGGAGAAAGCAAATTCCATGGAAGAGAGCCAGGGAAATCTGCTGTATGCCATAGATAATAACCGCAAGTCGGTATCCGGTGTGGACGAGGACGAGGTGGGCACGGATCTCATCACATTCCGCGCTATGCTGAATTATCAGTACAAGGTGTTGTCTGTGATGAATGAGGTGCTGGATAAGTTGATAAATGAGACGATATGATGTTAAGCAGCCTGCGGGCTTTCCGGCAAGTGCCGGAAACAAAACAGACAGAATGGGGGATAAGCCATGCGAATAACAAACTCTATGATGCGCAATAATTCAATGATGAATATGCAGAAAAATAAGTCGATCTATAATCAGTATCTGACAGAGTATAATACTCAGAAAAAGATACAGAGACCATCGGACAATCCGACGATCGCTGTCCGCGCGCTGAAATACCGCACCACACTGACAGAGATCGACCAGTATCTGAAAAATATCGAGGATGCGACTTCGTGGATGAACCAGACCGAGACGAGTCTCAAAGATGTGAATAAGGTTATCACTACTATGCAGGAATATCTCACCCAGGCGGCAAATGGCGTCTATGAACCGGCTGACCGCGAGAAGATTGTCGCTCAGCTGAATGAGTATTCCCATTATATCTATGAGCAGGATGCGAATGCAGATTACAGTGGCCGCTATCTCTTTACTGGTTACCGGACGGATGTGCCGCTTCTGTACGATAAGGAGCAGAATCATATTACCTATACGATCACAGAAAATCTTGAGATCAATGATATCCGAAAGTATCAGTATGTATATGGCGGTGCTGTGTATGACCCGGCTAAGACAGCGAATAATTATGCGTCAGAGGCTTCTCAGTTTGATGTGACACACCGCATCATGGTCTCCTATCAGAATTGTGACACAACTGTTCCCACAGTCACATATACGGATAAGACGGGCACGGTTCAGACGATCACACCGATAGTTAAGAATATCGCTGCCAACACGAAGCTCAATGAGCACCTTCATCCCGGGGACAATGAAGTGTTCTTTATTCCGGAGTCCGGGGAGCTTGTGTTTGGGGATACGGTTTATGATGATGTGAGGGCTGGATCCGATCTCAGCATAGTTTATACAAAGACGAATTTTGAAAAAAATGA
>CANRMO010000063.1 GCA_947631755.1 uncultured Lachnospiraceae bacterium
GCCGATGGGGCTTCTGGCGCTCACAACGACAAAGTACATTATCCTGGGTGACGGACAGATCCGCAAATAATCTTGCGGCGAGGAGGCCTATGAGAAAGATCGGTGAATTTCTCGGGTTAGTCAGATTGTTTTTCAGACTTGTGCTCTCAATGCTGCACAATCACAAATATCTGAGTGATGACTTGGAGAATAATTTTTTGATATGTAAAAAAATATGCAGAAAAATAGTGAAGTCAGCCTACATAAAGCTGACAGTGTACGGGCAGGAAAAGATCCCGGACAACAAACCTTTTTTGCTGGTGCCAAACCATCGGTGTTTTTTTGATGTGGTTTTTTTGCTGGCCGGGCTGGATCACCCTGTAAGTTTTGTTGCGGCAAAAGAGCTGTGGTCTTATCCGATCCTGCGGACGTATCTCTCAGCGATCTACTGTATCCCGCTGGACCGCTATACAACAGACCTGGCAAAACTTAAAGGGAATATCACGCAGATCCAGGAGGCTCTCTCCCGGCACAATCTTGTCATGTTCCCAGAGGGAGAGTGCAGTTATGAAAGGGAAGAGATGGGAGAGTTTAAGAAAGGCGGCTTTATGGGGGTAGTTGGCATGGATATCAATCTTGTGCCCGCCTTTATTAAGATTGGGAATTTCCGTAATCTGGGACGCAAGTGGATGATCCCGAGAGGGGAAGTGACGGTGTATATCGGCAGCCCGTTCCACTCAAAAGATATTTCAGACAAACGTATCCAGGCGGCCGAACTGGCAGAATACGCCCAGAAAAAGGTACAAGAATTAAGAGACATCTCATAATAGGGATGTCTCTCTGCTTTTATCTGTATACTGTTACGGTTCTGTCGTAAACCAGGTATAAGAATCTGCCCCTGTCTGGATCCGGTAAGTGATGGGCGCATACCCTTTGTAGACGAGGACTGCCTTCGCGCAGGTAACTTTGTTTCCCGGCTGCAGTATCGCAGATCCCAGATCGTCCACCGCCTCAAAAAAGAATCCCCAGTCCAGATTCTGCATCTGTGTGGAAGAATTGTCGCCGTACAAGTTGTAGTAGTAGTTAAAGATATCTCTGGCATTGACGGTCTGGCTGCCGGAAATATATTCGATGTCAAACTTAAAATAAATATATTCCTGATTCTCTTCCGGCGCTGGATTGCTGGAGTTGTTTTTCGCCAGCGCAGCGGCCTCGTCGCCTGTTATATAGGAGATGAGCTGAATGGAGAATTTTCCTTTTTTCTTGCCCTCCTCATAATAGTTGATCGTGTGTTTGTCAAAGGCGGACAGAGGGTTGTTTTTTGACCCGGGCTTTGTGGATGTCTTTGATTTGACTTTGACTTTGCAGCGGTATTTTTTTCCGGAGAGCTTTGCTGTGACCGTCGCTGTCCCGGCTTTTTTTGCCTTTAGTTTTCCTGTCTTTTTGCCGACAGAGACAACAGACTTTTTATTGCTGCTCCACTTTGCCTTCTTCGAGGTGCCCTTCATTTTGAGTGTGTAACTGCTTCCGACCGTGAGGTTTAATTTGCTTTTGCTGATTTTTACAGCAGCGGCCTCTGATGTGGGGACTTTTGCAGATGTTCCCAGAATAACAGCCAGGCTGAAAACCAGAAGCAGGGATATGATTCGTTTCATAACTGATTTCCTCCATGCATTTCTGTGAAAACAATATGACAATATCTTTTCTTATTTTACAATAAAATGATGTAAAAAACAAGGCAGACTTATTTTTTTGTGGCAATACAGGATATTTTATGCTAAGATAGGGTTGGATTTTTACATAAAATATGAATGAAAATGAAAGGAAATGCCGGAATCATATGTCAGTTATAAAAAAGAGCAATATAAGAAATTTTTGTATCATCGCCCATATTGACCATGGCAAATCCACGCTGGCAGACCGTATCATAGAAAAGACAGGGCTTTTGACCAGCCGGGAGATGCAGGCACAGGTGCTTGATAATATGGAGCTTGAAAGGGAGAGGGGGATTACGATCAAATCCCAGGCTGTCCGCATCGCGTACCGGGCAGAGAGCGGGGAGGAATATCTCTTTAATCTCATCGACACGCCGGGACATGTGGATTTTAATTATGAGGTATCACGGAGCCTCGCCGCCTGTGAGGGAGCAATCCTGGTTGTGGACGCGGCGCAGGGGATCGAAGCCCAGACGCTGGCAAACTGTTATCTGGCAATTGACCATAACCTGGAGATCATGCCGGTGATTAATAAGATCGATCTCCCGAGCGCGGAGCCGGACCGCGTGAAGAATGAGATTGAGGATGTGATCGGGATTGAGGCCCAGGACGCCCCTCTGATTTCTGCAAAAATGGGCACGAATATCGAGGAGGTGCTGGAGCAGATCGTGACGAAGATCCCGGCTCCCCGGGGGGACGAAAAGGCTCCGCTGAAAGCGCTTATTTTTGACTCGGTGTACGATTCCTATAAAGGGGTGATCATTTTCTGCCGCCTGTTTGACGGCACAGTAAAAAAGGGATCCCGCATCCTTATGATGGCTACCGGACTGGAGGAAGAAGTGGTAGAAGTCGGGACTTTTGGAGCGGGTCAGTTTATTCCCTGTGAGGAGCTGTCTGCGGGAATGGTAGGCTACATCACAGCCAGCCTGAAAAATGTGGAGGGGACCCGGGTCGGCGATACGGTGACGGATGCTGACAGCCCCTGTGAGGAGGCGCTTCCCGGATACAAGAGAGTTCTGCCCATGGTGTACTGCGGCCTGTATCCGGCGGACGGGGCGAAGTATCAGGATCTGAGGGAGGCACTGGAAAAGCTCCAGCTAAATGACGCATCGCTGCAGTTTGAGGCGGAGACATCGGCGGCCCTTGGGTTCGGATACCGCTGTGGTTTTCTTGGCCTGCTCCATCTGGAGGTGATCCAGGAGAGGCTGGAGAGGGAGTACAATCTTGACCTTGTGACGACCGCACCGGGAGTTGTCTACCACGTGTATAAGACAAATGGTGAGATGGTGGAGGTGACAAACCCGTCGAACCTGCCCGACCCGGCGGAGATCGAGCACATGGAGGAGCCGGTAGTCGAGGCAGAGATCATGGTCACGACGGAGTATGTCGGGGCGATCATGAAACTGTGCCAGGAACGCCGGGGTGTCTATCTGAGTATGGAGTATATGGAAGAGACGAGGGCTCTTTTGAAATATACGCTGCCGCTGAATGAGATCATTTATGATTTCTTTGATTCGCTTAAATCCCGCTCCCGGGGATATGCCTCTTTTGATTACGAGATGAAAGGGTACGAGCCGGCGCAGCTTGTGAAACTGAATATACTGATCAATAAAGAAGAGGTGGATGCTCTCTCCTTTATTGTGCACGAGAGCTCTGCCTACGAGCGCGGGCGGAAGATGTGCCAGAAGCTTAAAAAGGAGATTCCGAGGCATCTCTTTGAAATCCCCATCCAGGCGGCTATCGGCAACAAGGTCATCGCCCGGGAGACTGTCAAGGCAGTGCGCAAGGATGTGCTGGCCAAGTGCTATGGCGGCGATATTTCCCGCAAACGAAAACTATTGGAAAAACAGAAAGAGGGAAAGAAGCGCATGCGCCAGATTGGCAATGTAGAGATCCCGCAGAAAGCATTTATGAGCGTGTTGAAATTAGATGAGGAAGAGTAGGATTCAGGGTGAATCCGGTTTTTATGTATTAGACAGCCAGGGGGAGAGCGATGGAGAGAGAAAAAGGCATTGGCATATATGTGCATATCCCGTTCTGTGTGAGGAAATGCGGCTACTGTGATTTTCTTTCATTTTCTGCTGACCGGGCCGGGCGGTCTGCCTATCTGGAAGCTCTTGTCCGGGAAATGAAACTTCAGGTGTCCACTGACCGGGTGGACACTATTTTCATTGGCGGGGGAACTCCCTCCATTCTCTCACCGGGGGAGATGGATGCCGTCTTTCAAAAACTGCATGACTGTTTTGACTTAAGTGGGATAGAGGAGTTTACGGTTGAGTGCAATCCGGGGACGGTGACGGAGGAGAAGTTTTCCCTATACCGCCAGGCGGGGGTGGACAGGATTAGTTTTGGCGTGCAGTCGGCGGAGGATGAGGAACTGAGAGCGCTCGGAAGGATCCACACGTTCCGCCAGGCTGAGGCGGGATATGATCTGGCGAGAAAGTGGGGATTTGACAATATCAATGTGGATATCATGTCGGCGATCCCCGGCCAGACAAAGGAGAGCTATGAGAGGACGCTCTCACGCATTCTTGCCATGGAGCCGGAGCACATTTCCTCATACAGTCTTATTATCGAAGAGGGGACGCCTTTTTACAGGCAGTATGCAGAGAATCCGCCGGTGGACGAGGAGACGGACCGGTGGATGTATGAGAGGACGGGGGAGCTGCTCCTGGCAGCAGGTTATGGCAGGTATGAGATATCCAATTATGCAAGGCCTGGGAGAGAGTGCAGGCATAATCTGAAATACTGGCGCCGGGAAGATTATCTCGGCCTCGGGCTGGGGGCGGCCTCATGCCTTGCCTGTGGGGATACCCATGAGAGGTTTTCCAATGTGGGGGATATGGAAACGTATATCCGGAGGCTGGAGGGCGGCGTGCTGCCGACGGATGAGGGGACGAGGGAGGTGCTCAGCCGCCGGGATGAGATGGCGGAGTTTATGTTTCTCGGCCTCCGCTGTATGCAGGGGGTATCGCTGGCAGATTTTACAGATTGTTTTGGGGAGTCCGCGATGGTATGCTATGAGAGGGAGATTCGCTTTTGTGTGGAGCAGGGACTCCTGGAGCGGTCGGGTGATCTTCTGCGCCTGACTCCGCGGGGGATCGATGTCAGCAACCGGGTGTTCTCTCTTTTTTTACAGTAGCGCCATTTTTGCCGGCAGATATTCATCGGCTCTGATGACTATGCCTGCGGGACGGAAATTGATTGAGTGGAGGTACATAAGTTTGAAAAAGAGACGGTTGTCGGCATACTGGATTTTTGTCCTTGTGTTTTTCATTGTTATAATCATCGGTGAGCTGTTGTTCCAGATTCCGGTTGTCTGCGATTTTTATACAGACCATATATTTTCTTTTGGCCTGAATACATATGGGCGGCTGACAGGTATTTTCCCTTTTTCAGTGGGAGAAATACTCGTTGCGGCTGCGATCTTTTTTGTCTTTCTGGAAATTGTCCTTTTGCTCCCGCTTGCTTTTCTGGCTGTTTTGAAAGTCTGTGGGAAGAGGGTGTGCTCTGGAGGCGGGGCATACAGAAAATTTGTCAGAAGATATTCAAAGTGTTTTCTTGTTTTTGTTCTTCTTGCGGCGTGGCTTATGGTTATGAATTGTTCTTCGCTCTACGGGTGTTCGAAATTAAATGTAAAAGGAAACCGCGACAAGGAGTATGGGCCGCAGCAGATGCGAATCCTCAGGGATTACATTGTGAAACAGTGCAACACCCTGTCCGCCGGGATGCGGCGGGACGGGGACGGCAATGTGGATACAGAGGGGGACATGGCCGGTGAAGTGAGGCTTGCCATGGGAAAGCTGTCCAGAGATTACCCGCGGCTGGCTGGTTTTTATCCGAGGCCGAAAGAGATGTCCGGCTCATTTTTTATGTACCAGGCGGGCTGTGACGGTGTATATTTTCCTTTTTCACTGGAGGCCAATTATTGTTCTTATATCAGTGATATCCGGTATCCCCATGTGGCCTGCCATGAACTGGCTCACCTAAAGGGCTATATCTATGAGGATGAGGCGGATTTTATCGCCTTTCTCGCCTGTACCGGGAGCGGGGACGAGCAGTTGAGATATGCCGGTTACCTGGGGGTTCTCAGCTATGTGGAGAGCGATTACTGGCAGGGGGTGTCCGATGAATCGGACGTGTCAGAATTGGAAATCCTGGATGTGGTATGGAAAGATGCGCCGAGCTATACTGCGCAGACAGAAAAGATGCTGGAGGAACAGAAAGAGATCATTGACACTGCCACCGTGGAGAGCGTCGGGGATAAGATAACGGAAACTTATATGAATTACTATGATGCGAAACCAAATTATGCGGAGGTGACCAAATTACTGCTTGCGTATTATGACGGGGTGCTTTATTGAAATTGTACAATCCGGTTGATTAAATACATCGATTACAGTATAATCGGAGTGTGGGAACGCTGTGGTTATCTGAATTGTCTGATGAGAGGGGAATGTTATGAATATAGGTGTTATTGTTGTTATTGCCATCGCTGTGCTCCTGGTCTTTTGGTTTGTTTCGGCCTATAACAAGCTGGTGAGATATCGTATTACGGCTGAGGAGGCTTTTGCCACGATGGATGTGTATCTGAAAAAGCGGTTTGACCTGATCCCCAATCTGGTGGAGACGGTGAAAGGGTACGCGGGCCACGAGAGAGATACACTGGAAGAGATTGTGAATCTCCGCGGCAGGGACTATCAGGGGATGGAGCCGGAGGAGAAAATGAAAGGGGACCGGGCGATTGGCCGGGCGGTGAGAGGGATTTTTGCCCTGGCAGAAAATTATCCGGAGCTAAAGGCGAACGAAAATTTCCGCCAGCTCATGGCACAACTGGACCAGGTGGAGCAGGATATCGCTAATTCCCGGAAATACTACAACGGTGCTGTGAAACAGTACAATGTGGCCGTCCAGAGCGTACCGACCAATCTTGTGGCTGGTTTTTTTGGTTTCAGCCAGAAAGCGATGTTTGAGACCGATGATCCCGCAGAGAGGGAAAATGTAAAGGTGAAATTCTGATGAAAAAGAAAATGAGATATATTTTTTTGCTCTTTGCACTTTTTGTGTCTGGAGCCGGCGGCATTTGGTTTGCTGAGACAGAAGCACGCGCATATGAGTACACACTGAAAGATTACTTGGTGGATATCCAGGTGATGGAGGACAATGTTCTCTATATTACGGAAAAGGTCCATGCGGATTTTTACGTGCCAAAGCACGGCATATACCGGAAGATCCCTCTTAAAAACCATGTGGTGCGGGAGGATGGGAGCGAGAGTACCGTGTATGCCCGTGTGAGAGATGTTAAGACAAATATGGCAAGCAGCATAAGTTATGAGGACGGATATTGTGTCATACGCCTCGGGGATAAGGACCGGACGGTGTCTGAGGATGATTATGTGATATCGTATACATATGAGCGCGGTAATGATCCGCTGAGAGGTGCGGATGAATTTTATTTTAACATCATTGGCACGGAGTGGACGGACACCTGCATTACCGGTGTGGCTTTTTCTGTGAGAATGCCAAAGGAATTTGATGAGGATAAACTGGGGTTCAGCCGGGGGACTGCCGGTTCCACGGATTATGACGGAATCCGTTACCGCATTGACGACACAACGATTTCCGGGAAATTAGAGAGCAGAGAAAGGCTTGGGCCGAGGGAGGCGCTGACGGTCCGCCTGGAACTTCCGGAGGGGTATTTCAAGGAAAATAAGAAAAAAAATATGGCTCCGATTGTCAGTATCGTCTGTTCTGTCCTCGCCGTGGGGATCGCAGCACTTCTCTGGTTTGCAGTCGGGCGGGATGATCTGGTGGTGGACGTTCTTGAATTTGAGCCGCCGGATGGCCTGAATAGTGTGGATCTGGCCTTTGTCTATAGAGGAAAGGCGACGAGAGAGGATATGGTCAGCCTTGTTGTCTATCTGGCGAATAAGGGATATCTGACAATTAAAGAAAAAGAAGAGGAGGGACTTCTCTTTGGAAAGAAGAAGACTTTCTGGCTTTTTAAAGAAAAAGACTATGACGGAGACAATGAGGTGGAGAGAGTGTTTCTGAACGGCCTGTTCAGAAATCGGAACATTGTGAGCAAAGCAAATCTTGAAAATTCTTTTTATAAGACAATTAATCTGCTTGTGCAAATGGAAAATTCGAAAGAGAATAAACACAAAATATTTGAGAAAAATTCGATCAACAAGAGCTGGCTCTTATATCTGATGATGATCGCAGTGCTGTTCCTTGCCCTGTTGCCGCCCATGTTCTATATTGCGGGGGGCCATCTGGGAGAGGATAGTATTTTTGCCATAGGATTTCCGCTCATCGGCTTTATTGTTATGTTTGCCATGCTCTCTCAGAGGCCAAATTTTCAGGTTATCATTTTCATTGTTGTCTGGGGACTGGGGTTTGCCGGGGTTCCGATCGCGACCGTGATATGGCCTGCGGTGACCTCAAGGCCAGATTTTACGGCTGCCTTTGTGGTTGCTCTGTTCTCCATAGCCGGGCTTGCGTTCTTTAATGCTATCATGTCCAGGCGGACCGAGTACGGGACAAGGATGCTTGGACGCATCCGTGGTTTCAGGGAGTTTCTCAGGCTGGCAGAAAAAGACCGGCTGGAGTCGCTGGTGGCAGAAAATCCGAATTATTTTTATGATATCCTGCCATACACATATGTCCTCGGCGTATCGGATCTATGGATGGAAAAATTCGAGTCTATCGTGATGGAGCCGCCGGGCTGGTATACCGGGCCTTCCGACAGAATGTATTTCAGTATGCATGAATTTAACCGGTTTATGAACCGGACGATGTCCTCCGCCAGCAGTTCGATGACGTCGTCGCCGAGTTCCAGCGGGGGCGGAAGAGCCGGCGGCGGATCTGGCGGCGGCGGTGGCGGCAGCTGGTAAATGCAAAAGAGTGGATAGTAACTTGTTCTATAAGGAATCAGAATTGCGGGGACAGACCGATGGACAAAATACTGATCATAGAAGATGATGTGGACATTAATGAGATGATCGCGAACGCCCTCTCAAAGAATGGGTATTCCTGCACACAGGCATTTTCCGGCACGGAGGGACTTCTCTGTGCCGGCCAGGAGACCTATGCGCTGGCGGTCATGGATCTGATGCTGCCGGGTATGGCGGGGGAGGAATTGCTGCCGGAACTGAAAGCAGTGCAGGGTTTTCCGGTTATTGTGATCTCGGCAAAAGACAGTCTGGTCAGCAAGGTTGGGCTTTTGTCTGCAGGGGCGGAGGATTACCTCACAAAACCATTTGCGATAGAGGAGCTGATCGCGCGGGTAGGTGTGCAGATCCGGCGGTTTTCCGGCGCGGATCATAATCCCGGCCCGCTGACTTATAAAGAACTGAAACTGGATGGTCTGAATTATTCGCTGGAACTATCCGGCAGAGAGATTTCGCTCACGAAGCGGGAATTTAAAATTATAGAACTCTTTGTGATGAATCCTGGCAGGGTTTTTTCCAAACAGGATATCTATGATTATGCATGGGAGGATCTTTATATCGGGGAGGACAAGACGATCAACGTGCACATCAGCAATATCCGCAGAAAATTAAAAGAATATACGGACGAGGAGTATATTGAGACGGTGTGGGGGATCGGGTTCCGCCTGGCAAAATAACGCCGGATTTTTTACCATTTCTTAAACAATTCTTTGCGCTTTCTTGAACTGTGTGGGATATACTATAGTGTGTGAAAGGAAGTGTGACAGATGGATTACATATTGTACAGTGACGGGCTCACAAAACAGTACGGAAAGCAGAAAGCGGTGGACCGTGTGAGCATTCATGTGAGGCAGGGAGATATCTACGGACTGATCGGGCGCAACGGCGCGGGAAAGACGACGCTGTTAAAAATGATCAGCGGCCTGGCCCGACCCACAGGGGGGGATTTTGCTGTCTTTGGGAGAAAGGGAGCAGAGCGGGAGCAGGTGCTGGGCCGCATCGGCGTGCTGATTGAACAGCCGGGTGTCTATCCGGAGATGACGGCGGCGGATAATATCCGGATGAAAGGGATCTCCATGGGCGTGCGGGGGGAAGAGTATGTCACGGATCTTTTGGAACGGGTGGGACTGGAACAGACCGGGCGGAAAAAAGTAAAGAAATTTTCGATGGGAATGAAGCAGCGGCTCGGGATCGCTCTGGCTTTGGTGGGAAATCCTGACCTGGTTATTCTGGACGAGCCGATCAATGGCCTTGACCCACAGGGGATCGCGGAGGTGAGGGAGACGCTGTCCCGGCTGAACCGGGAGGAGAATATTACGTTTCTGATTTCCAGCCACATACTGGAAGAGCTGTCAAAACTGGCCACCAGTTACGGCATCATCCACGGGGGTACGCTGCTGAAAGAGATGAGCAGAGAGCAGCTCCTGGAGGAGTGCAGTGAGAGGCTGGAGCTGAGGACAGATAACAATAAGATTGCCTGTACGATACTGGAGCAGATGGGGATTGGAAATTACAAAGTTGTGGACAGGGACACGATCCATATTTATGAGAAGCTGGATGAGGGCGGCGAGATTACGATGGCGCTCTCAAGACAGGAAATCCGGGTGTTGGAGATTACAAAGAAGAATGAGGCGCTCGAAGATTATTTTCTCAACCTGACAGGAGGTGTTTCCCATGTATAATTATATCAGGATGGAGCTGTATCGGCTGTTCCACTCAAAGTCACCCTGGGTAATCCTTGTTATTATGATCCTGTTTAACTGTTTCTCTCTCTTGCTGTTAAAGGCTGAGTTAAAAGACATCAGAAAAAATATGCCGGAGGACAGGGAAGGGCTGGCGATTGAGATGATGATGGAGACAGCAGAAGATCCGGACACGGAAACGATAGGGATTGTCTCTTCTCTTGGGCAGACGGACACAGGGAAAATAGAGGTTACAAATGTGATAAACAGCGTACTCAGCAGCAAATTAATGTTGCTTTTCTGCTCCATTTTCACGGCTCTCTTTATATGCGCGGAGGAAAAGAGCGGTTTTATGAAAAATATATCAGGGCAGATGAAAAAAAGAGGATATATCGTCGTCGGAAATGTGGCGGCAGCCATGGTATATGTGTTTATCTTGTTTGTGTGCTGTACTCCCATTATTTTGTTTGCAAAAATAATTTTCGGAGACGCGCTTGTGCTTGGCTCTGTCACGGAAATCTTTAAAATGGCCGGTGTCCAGTATGTTCTTCACACAGCGTTCTGCCTTTTTCTCATGCTGCTCTGCTTATTGACCAGGAGCACGGCGTTTGGGATGGTCGTTGGCCTGGTTATGAGTACGGGTATGTTTACCCCGCTCTATAGTTTTATCAATAAATATATTGTTGGTTCTGGGAGCACATTTGATATTGGGAAGTATGTAATAGAGAATAATGTGATGTTGATAGTTCCCGGGGCAGAGACAGAAATAATCGTGCGTGCGCTGGTGGTGGGAGTGGTTTTTGCAGCAGTGGCGCTGACTCTCTCTGTCCTGCTTTTGAGGAAGAGGGATGTGAGATGAGAGTTGATATGCTAGTCACGTGGGCGGTGGCGGCCACTGCCCTAAGCATTGTTTTCGGGTGTATACTGTGTATTTACAGGCGGCAGGTGAAAGATATCTGCCGCCAGTTGTCGTTTCTCCATGAAGAGGTGACAAATCTGCGGATCACTGGCAGCACACCTTATGGGGACTTAAATCAGATGATCGACGGGATTAATATTCTCATAGACGACGTTGCCGCCCGGATCCGGGATCATGCGGTGAGTGAGACGGTGTTAAAGGAGACGATCACAAATCTCTCTCACGACATCCGCACGCCGCTGACGTCCATGAATGGCTATTTTACTCTATTGGCCCAGAGTACAGATGAGGGCGAGAGAGTTCACTATATTGAGATCATACGGCGGAGGCTGGCCAGTTTAGAGCTCATTCTGGAAGAGCTGTTTGTCTATACAAAATTACAGGATGAGCACT
>CANRMO010000064.1 GCA_947631755.1 uncultured Lachnospiraceae bacterium
CCCCATCGTCGGCATCGAACCGGCGGTAAAACCAGCGGTGATGGCGAGCCACGGCGGCCGGATCCTTGTGATGGCCACACCTATGACTATCGCCCAGGAAAAATATCATGCCCTGCTGGCCCAGTACAGTGATCAGGCAGATATTGTCTCTGTTCCCTGTGGCGGCTTGATGGAATTTGTGGAGCGGGGCAGTTTTGACAGGGATGAGCTGTACCGTTATTTTGAGGAACATCTTGTGCCGTATATAACGGCCGACACAGAGACGATCGTGCTGGGCTGCACTCATTATCCCTTTCTTCGCCCGTATCTGACTGAGTTTCTGGGGGACAGACCCATCCGGCTGATCGATGGGAGCCTTGGCACCTCCATGGAACTCAAACGCCGGCTGAAAGTAAAAGATCTGCTCCGGGAAGAGGAACGGAAAGGGAAAATCGTGATCCAGAACTCTTCCGGGAGACAGGATATGATAGACCGGAGCTATGAGCTGCTGGAGATGCCATATTAAAAAATGCCGGTGTACTTTAGGACTGTAAAAAATAGTTTATTTTCCATCCTCCTGCATAGAATAGGGCAGGGGGATTTTTTATGAGGAAGAAAAAAATGATTTTGGCCGTTTGCTGCGCGCTCCTCTTTTTCAGCGTGGGAACACTCGGCTCTTTTTTGAAGACGTCGCTGGAAGTCCGAAATTATTCCGAGGTGGACACAGAGGGGGAGTGGGAGGAATTCCGGGCACTTCACATGGAGGAGTCTTTTTTGCAGACCTGCCACCGGCAGAGGAATATGCCGTGGTATCCGCTTCTCTTCAAAAGAAACCGGGAGGACAGAGGGGGCGCTGCGCTGGAGTCTCTTCTGGCGGACCTGGAATGTTTTCCGGTAAAGGGTGACAGAAAGGGGGGCGAGACGGTGAGCTTTGAGGATTCCTGGGGCGGCGCGCGCACCTACGGGGGCGAACGGCGGCATGAGGGCACAGACATTATGCCCTCCAATGATGTGAGGGGATATTTTCCCGTCGTAAGTGTGAGCGACGGCGTGATAGAGAAAAAGGGCTGGCTGAAACTGGGGGGATGGAGGCTCGGCATCCGCGCTCCCCACGGGGCGTATTTTTACTATGCCCACCTGGACCACTACGCCGGGGATCTGGAGGAGGGGAGCCGGGTGAGGGCCGGACAGATCATCGGTTATATGGGCGATTCCGGTTATGGGGAAGAGGGAACGGTAGGGCAGTTTGCCGTCCATCTGCATTTTGGGGTGTACCTGGATGTGGAGGGGGAGGAGGTCAGTGTCAACCCGTATCCGCTGCTGCGGCTGGTGGAGTGACTGCCCGCCCGGGCTGTTTTCAAATATTATGTGCAATTCCCGGCGGTTTGTGTTATAATCAGTTTGTTTGAGAATGAGAGAGCCGGATAATCGGTTTACAGGGAGGGAAACAGATGAAGGTAGAGAAATGTCAGGTCGGGTACATTAGCCACCAGAAAAAGACGGACTGGATCTGGCTTGCCGCGTTTGTCTTTATCGGCATAGCCATATTTTTAACTGGTTATTTCTGGACACACACAAGGGCCAATGTCTTTACGGTGGTGGCGGTACTGATGGTGCTCCCGGCGGCCCGGCGGATCGTCTCGCTGATCGTATTTCTTCCGAGGAAAGGTGTGGCGGCAGAGCGGCGTGACAGGATTCTGGAAAAGGCGGGAGAGGGCACCCTGTTTTCAGAATATGTCTTTACCTCCACAGAAAAGATCATGCACCTTGATTTCCTTCTGATCATAAAGGGGAATGTCCTTGCCGTGACGGCGCCGTCGCCACAGGATGTAGAGTATATGAGAAAATATGTGGAGGATAATGTGCACCGGATCGCCCCGGAATACCATGTGAAAATATTTGAGAGCGATGAGAGGCTTTTGAAGTATCTGGAGAAACTGGCGTCGCGCCAGGGAGCCGGTACGAGGGACGAGAAATTGATTGCACATATGAGGTCGTTGGCGGTATGAGAGAGATTGAGATAGGTAAAAATGAGAGCGGGCAGAGGCTCGACAAATTTCTGCAGAAATATCTGAGACAGGCGTCAAAAGGATTTATTTATAAAATGCTCCGCAAAAAAAATATCAAGCTGAACGGTGGACGGGCGGAGGGAAATGAAATCCTCGCGCCGGGAGATGCGGTGGCGGTCTATTTTTCAGAGGAGACACTGCAGAAATTCCGCGGGGAAACTCCGGCGCAGGTTTATCCGGTGACGGAATTGGATATTTTATATGAAGATGAGCACATAGCGCTGATCAACAAAAAGGCGGGCATGCTGTCACAGAAAGCGAAGCCGGAAGATGTGAGCCTGGTCGAATATTTTCTCGGATATATGCAGAGCCGGGGGGAATGGCAGCCGGGCAGCTCTTTTACACCGGGAATCTGTAACCGTCTTGACCGGAACACAAGCGGCATTGTGATCGCGGGAAAGAGCCTGCGCGGATTGCAGAAAATGTCGGAACTTCTGCGGGAGAGGTCGGTGGACAAGCGGTATCTGACGATCGTGTCCGGCGTTATGGAAGAAGCCGCGGTGATTCGTGCGTATCTTGCCAAAGACGGCACGACGAATAAAGTTAATATTTTTCAGGAACCGGGGCCGGGCCGTGCGTACATTGAGACAGCATATGAGCCTTTGCTCAACAATGGGTCATACACCCTTTTGAATGTGAAACTGATAACAGGAAAGACTCACCAGATCCGCAGCCATCTCGCTGGTATCGGCCATCCGGTGGCGGGGGACATTAAATACGGAGGCGGGCACTTATATGGATTGAAAAGGCTGTTGCTCCACGCCTGGAAAGTGAGTTATCCAAAGCTCTCCGGGCCTTTCGCGCAGATCAGCGAAAAAACTTTTGTGGCACCGCTGCCGCCGGAGTTTATGAAAATAAAGGAAAAATTATTTGGAAAGGACGGGATACAATGAAAAAAGCAGTCATTTTATTTGCCGAGGGATTTGAGGCAGTGGAGGCTATGGCGCCGGTGGACATTCTGCGCCGGGGCGGCGTGGAGACGACCATGGCCTCTATCACAGAGGATATGATGGTTACAGCCTCCAACGGAGTCAGCGTGAAAATGGATACATTACTCCGTGAGGTGGATCTGCAGGAGTACGATGCGATTATTCTGCCGGGAGGCATGCCGGGGACAGTGAACCTCGGGGAGAGCGAAGATGTGAGAGAGGCACTCATGGCGATGAATGGCGCGGGAAAGATGGTGGCAGCGATCTGTGCGGCGCCGGGCGTGCTTGGCAAATATGGTCTTCTGGAGGGCAAAAATGCATGCAGTTATCCGGAGCATGAGGTCAATCTGAAAGGCGCGAATGTCCTGAGGGACAGGGTCGTAGTAGATGGAAATATCGTCACAAGCCGCGGAATGGGAACTGCCATGGAATTTTCCTTTAAACTGCTGGAGCTGTTGGAGAACCCGCGGAGAGCCGAGGAGGTTAAATGCGCGGTTGTGTACAGGTGAGCGGATGGAAATGCTATACGGCACATGGGGGAGATTATGGGTACATGGAACTCAAGAGGACTGAGAGGATCATTTTTAGAAGAACTGATCAACATGACAAATGAGAAGTACCGGGACAGGAAACTGGCATTGATCCAGAAAATCCCGACGCCGATCACGCCGATCGACATTGACCACAAATCCCGCCACATTACACTGGCTTATTTTGAAAAAAAGAGTACAGTGGATTACATCGGCGTTGTGCAGGGGATTCCAGTCTGCTTTGACGCGAAAGAGTGCGCTATTGACCGCTTTTCGGTTATCAATAATGTGCATCAGCACCAGATGGATTTCATGTCAGAATTTGAGCAGCAGGAGGGTATTTCCTTTCTTTTGATTTATTTTAAAGGGCGGGATTGTTTTATGTATCTCCCCTATGCGGAATTGAAAAAATACTGGGACCGCATGGAGGCCGGAGGCCGGAAAAGCATCCGGTTTGAGGAGCTGGATCCGTCCTTTGAAATTTCTACATATTCCGGGACATATGTACATTATCTGGAACAGATCCAGATGGATATCGACCGGAGGGCAAATTAAAAAAATTATTTCATAATAATTAAATCAAGACGTTATCATTCCATAACTTACCATAATAATAATATCGTTTGTGGATACAATAGTACCAAGATGAACGGATGAGCACGGCGGAAAACATTTCAGTACGATGATTCACAGAGGAAAACTCTTGAAAGACTTCAGAAAGAATGTGGACGGCCAACCCCATTCTTTCGTCTTTCAAGATAAAACACAAAAAATTTGGAGGTGAAGATAATGTCTTCTAACAACAGTTCAAGAATGGAAGTACCACAGGCTAAAGATGCTATGAACAGATTCAAGATGGAGGTTGCCAGCGAGATCGGCGTAAACCTGAAAGATGGTTACAACGGTGACCTGACATCCCGTGAGGCTGGTTCTATCGGTGGCGAGATGGTTCGTCAGATGATCAAAAAACAGGAAGAGTCTATGAAGTAAGAGAGCTTCTCCTGATTTCCTTTATGAGAGAAATGTAAAACAAAAGAGAAATAAAGCATCCTGCACTGGGAAGATTTCCGGTGCGGGGTGTTTTTTATTTTATTTGCAGGATTTATTTCGCTGTTTTGAAACGATGAAAAAAAAGGGACTGTGGATACCCATTAAAAATAAAATGCCGCAGGAAACAACGGTTTTGTCATGTTTTTGCGTACGGAAGGGTTATCAAGGCTGCATGCATAGAAGAATTAAATACGCGGTAACAGGCTCGCAGAAGGCGGGGGCGCAGACAGTGCCGGATGAGTACTGTTAAAAAGGCGTCGGTACTTAGGCTGCGTATTTTGCGGCCTTATGTACCGTTACGCCTTTTTTCAAGCGGAAGCGTGTACGAAATGGCACTGTCTGCGCCCCCCGCCTTCGGTGAAAATGCTTACAGCGAAAATAATTCTTTATTTGTAAAATAGTCATTGAATTTATTACCATTTCCCCTTATAATAAGACTGTCTTATTTTTGAGAGAAAAAAGTGTCGAAAGGAGTTTACTATGAGCGAAACTACATGTCTTGAAAAGCAGCCTCTCTGTGACGAGATGCTCCAGAAAATGGATGCGTACTGGCGGGCAGCCAATTATCTGTCAGCCGGGCAGTTGTATCTTCTGGACAATCCTCTTCTGCGCAGGCCGCTTACTATGGAACACGTGAAGAAAAAGATTGTTGGCCACTGGGGGACTGTGCCCGGGCAGAATTTTGTCTGGACGCACTGTAACCGCGTGATCAAGCGCTATGATCTGGATATGATCTATATATCCGGCCCTGGCCACGGCGGAAATTTTCAGATCGCCAATACGTATCTGGAGGGAACGTACAGTGAAGTTTATCCGAACATCAGCCAGGATGAAGAGGGCATGAAGAAACTGTTTAAGCAGTTCTCATTCCCGAGCGGTGTGCCGAGCCACTGTGCGCCGGAGACGCCGGGATCGATCAATGAGGGCGGTGAGCTGGGATATTCGGTCGCTCATGCATTCGGCGCTGTGTTTGATAACCCGGATCTGATCGCCGTTCCTGTTGTCGGCGACGGCGAGGCTGAGACTGGCCCGCTTGCGACTTCCTGGCAGTCAAATAAATTCCTTAATCCGATCAATGATGGCGCGGTACTCCCGATCCTTCACATGAACGGATATAAGATCAGCAATCCTACGGTATTTGCCAGACTTTCCCACGATGAAGTTGACCACTTCTTCAGAGGATGTGGCTGGGAGCCTCATTTTGTAGAGGGCGACGACCCGATGACCATGCACAGGCAGATGGCGGAGACGATGGACAAGTGTATCGAGAGAATCCGTGAGATCCAGGAAAATGCGCGCACAAACAATGATGCCACAAGACCGGTGTGGCCGATGATCGTTCTGCGCACGCCGAAAGGCTGGACAGGGCCGAAAGTAGTGGACGGGCAGAAGATAGAGGGTTCTTTCCGTGCGCATCAGGTTCCCATGTCCATGGAAAAACCGGAGCACCTTGACCAGCTCCGTGAGTGGCTTCTGAGCTATAAGCCGGAGGAGCTGTTTGACGAGAACGGCCGCGCGCTGCCAGAGATCACAGAGATGACGCCGCAGGGAAACAGAAGGATGGGTGCGAATCCACACGCAAACGGCGGCCTGCTCTTAAAAGATCTCCGTCTCCCGGATTTCCGTGAGTACGGTGTAAAAGAGGTGAAACCAGGAAAGACGCAGGCGCAGGATATGATCGAACTTGGCGCATATGTCCGCGACATTTTTAAATTAAATGAAGAGAATAAAAACTTCCGTATCTTCGGGCCGGATGAGTCTATGTCCAACCGCCTGTACCACGCATTCGAGGTTGAGAACCGCCCCTGGAATGCCGAGATGTATGAGGATGACGACAATCTGGCACAGGATGGGCGCATCATGGACGGCATGCTCTCTGAGCACATGTGTGAGGCATGGCTGGAGGCGTATCTGCTTACCGGGCGCCACGGTTTCTTCGCCAGCTATGAGGCATTTATCCGCGTGGTTGACTCCATGGCAGCCCAGCACGCAAAATGGCTGAAAGTCACGAATCAGCTCTCCTGGAGACAGCCGATCGCGTCACTGAACTTTATTCTGACGTCCAACGTATGGCAGCAGGATCACAATGGATTTACTCATCAGGATCCGGGATTTTTAGACCATATTGCAAATAAAAAGGCAGATGTTGTGCGCATGTATCTGCCGCCGGATGCCAACTGTCTGCTCTCCTGTTTTGACCACTGCGTAAAGAGCAAGAATTATGTAAATGCTATCGTGGCATCCAAGCACCCGAGCAAGCAGTGGCTCACAATGGAGCAGGCCGTAAAACACTGCACACAGGGTATCAGTGTGTGGGAGTGGGCGAGCAATGACCAGAATGAGGAGCCGGATATCGTTATGGCTGCCTGCGGCGATACGCCTACACTTGAGATTCTGGCTGCCACAACGATCCTCCGCGATGCGATGCCAGAACTGAAAGTGCGTGTTATCAACGTAGTGGATCTGTTCAAACTGGAGTCCGACAGCAAGCATCCTCACGGCCTGAGCGACCGTGAATACGATGCGCTGTTTACGAAAAATGTGCCGATTATCTTTGCTTTCCACGGCTATCCGACACTGATCCATGAGCTGACGTATACACGTCACAACTCAAATATGTCCGTGCACGGATATCTGGAAGAGGGAACGATCACGACACCGTTTGATATGCGCGTGCAGAACCAGATTGACCGCTTTAACCTGGTGAAAGATGCCATTATGCATCTGCCACAGCTGGGCAATAAGGGCTCGTTCCTTATCCAGCAGATGAACGACAAACTGGTTGAACACAAACAGTATATCGCAGAGTATGGCCAGGACCTTCCGGAAATCCGCGACTGGGAATGGCACACAAACGATTGATCTTACGGCCATCAGGTCTGACACCATCTGCGCAGATGCGCAGGTGGTGTTGTTTTATCATGGGAGAGCGTATGAATAAGAGGAAGATCGGGAGTGAACAGGAGGACAGGGCAGCGCAGTTCCTGGAGATAGAGGGGTATGAGATCCTCCAGAGGAATTATCACTGCCGGTTTGCAGAGATTGATATTGTCGCAAAGGACAGCGCGGGATATCTCTGTTTTATTGAGGTAAAGTACCGGGAAAATGGCAGATACGGGGCGCCGGAGGGCGTGGTCGGCTATGGAAAGCAGAGGAGGGTCTGCCAGGGCGCGCGGTTTTATATGGGAGAGAACCGTCTGCCGCCGGATGTGCCGGTGCGGTTTGATGTAATATTTGTGATTGGAAATGAGTTGCAGCTTGTAAAGAATGCATTTGACTATATTTCGTGACGGAGGCTGTCATGGCAAATGAGATCTTATTCCGTGCGATCGCCCATATAGAGAGCGATTTTTCGGAGAAATTTGGCATCCCCAGGCAGAGCGGGCTGGTGGAAGAAGTGAGGGCCAGAGTTGTATTTGAACCGGAGTACCGGAGCGAGGCCGCCCTGCGCGGCATGGAGGAGTTCTCGCATTTGTGGCTGATCTGGCATTTTTCAGAAAATGTCCGGGACGGGTGGACGGCGACCGTGAGGCCGCCGAGACTCGGCGGCAATCAGCGCATGGGTGTGTTTGCTACCAGGTCCCCGTTCCGCCCGAACGGGATCGGACTCTCCTGCGTCCGGTTTCTGGAGGTGGAGAGAGGCGGGGAAAAGGGGCCTGTGATCTGTGTGGCGGGGGCGGACCTGATGGACGGAACGCCAATCCTTGATATTAAGCCCTATATCCCCCTGACAGATTGCCGGGAGGGAGCGGCCGCAGGTTTTTCGGGTAAAAATGGGGAGTACCGGCTCCGGGTAGATATGGGTGTCCCCTTTCCGCAGGGATTCCCGGAGGAGAAAAAGAGAGCCCTTATGGGTGTCCTGGCAGAAGATCCGAGGCCGGCTTATCAGGACGACCCGGACCGGATCTATGGCATGGCATTTGCCGGCTATGAAGTGAAGTTCCGGGTGCGTGGGAAAACATTAGAGATTGTGAAAATGGAGGTGGCAAGATGGTAACGATGTATGGAATGGAATTTACTTTGTGGGAAATTGTGAAGGCATCGCTCTCGGCACTGGTCACGGTGACAGTGTTCTATATCCTGATCCGTATCCTGAAGAAATTTTTCGGCAAACACGGGGATGAGTGATGGAGACACCGATAAATTTCACCCAAATCCAACCTTGACATAAGGATGATAATTGATATAATGTAGATGGTAAGTTTATATCCTATCAGAATTATAGGAAATGGAGAGGAAGAAGGTTATGAGTGACAATTTAATATATCTGGACAATGCCGCCACGACGGCAGTAAAACCGGAAGTGATGGAAGCTATGCTCCCCTATTTCACGGATATATACAGCAACCCATCCAGTGTATATGGGTTTGCGGGCAAGGCAAAGAAAGCGATTGAGGATGTCCGGGAGAAGATTGCGGACAGTCTGGGCGCGAAACCGGCGGAGATTTATTTTACCGGCGGCGGCAGTGAGTCGGACAACTGGGCGATCAAGGGCGTTGCTGAGGCATATGGTGACAGAGGGAAACATATCATTACAACGAAGATCGAGCACCACGCGGTTCTTCATGCCTGTGAGTGGCTGGAGAAGAATGGGTATGAGGTGACTTATCTGGATGTGGATGAGGATGGGCTCGTCTCCCCGGAAGAGGTGGAAAAAGCCATCCGCCCGGACACGATTCTGATCACGGTTATGTTTGCAAACAACGAGATTGGCACAATCGAGCCCATCCGGGAAATCGGCGCGATCGCGAGAAAACACGGCGTGTTATTTCACACAGATGCGGTACAGGCATATGCCCATGTACCTATTAATGTGGAAGAGATGAATATTGATATGCTCAGTGCCAGCGCCCACAAGTTTTACGGGCCGAAAGGTATTGGATTTCTGTACCTGAAAAATACCGTTAAGCTGGGAGCCTTTATTCACGGCGGCGCACAGGAGCGTTCACGGCGCGCCGGCACCCACAATGTGCCGGGGATTGTCGGCATGGGCCGGGCGGTGGAGATCGCCATGGCAAATATGGAGGAAAATATAAGGAAAGAGACCAAAGTGCGGGATCACCTGATTGCCCGTCTCGAAAAGGAAATTCCTTTTGTAAAAGTGAACGGACACCGGGAGAAGAGACTGCCGAACAATGTCAATGTGTGTTTCCGGTTTGTGGAGGGAGAGTCTCTGCTGATCATGCTGGACCAGAAAGGCATCTGCGCCTCCAGCGGTTCCGCCTGCACGTCCGGATCCCTTGATCCGTCCCACGTGTTACTGGCTATCGGCCTTCCCCACGAGATCGCGCACGGTTCGACACGGCTCACTCTCTCAGAAGATATCACGGTGGAGCAGGCAGATTTTGTTGTGGACTCACTGAAGACCATCGTGGAGCGGATGCGCAGCATGTCGCCTCTCTATGATGATTTTGTAAAGCAGAATAAGTGAGATAGATCTGGATTGGAGGAAGTTATAAAATGGAATACAGCGAAAAGGTGATGGATCATTTTTCAAATCCGAGAAATGTCGGAGAGATTGAAAACGCCAGCGGCGTGGGCACGGTCGGAAATGCGAAATGCGGCGATATTATGAGGATGTACCTGGATATCGATGAGGAGACAAAGATTATAAAAGAGTGCAAGTTCAAGACCTTTGGCTGTGGCGCCGCTGTGGCAACGAGCAGCATGGCCACGGAACTTGTGACCGGAAAGACGATCTACGAGGCCCTTAAAGTGACAAATAAGGCGGTTATGGAGGCGCTGGACGGACTGCCGCCGGTGAAAGTCCACTGCTCGCTTCTGGCGGAAGAGGCGATTCACGCGGCACTCT
Source organism: uncultured Lachnospiraceae bacterium (assembly GCA_947631755.1). Taxonomy (GTDB): domain Bacteria; phylum Bacillota; class Clostridia; order Lachnospirales; family Lachnospiraceae; genus Eubacterium_F. The sequence continues at coordinate 10,370 of CANRMO010000064.1, forward strand.
GGGATTACGCAGAAAAACATGGCATTGAGATTGAGGGCCTGAAGAAGCCAAAAGAAGATATCAACGACGAAGAGTGAGGGCCATGAAAAAAGAGACGGTAGTGGTGGGCATGTCCGGGGGAGTGGATTCCTCTGTGGCTGCCTGCCTTTTGAGAGAACAGGGATATCATGTAATCGGTGTCACGATGCAGGTCTGGCAGGAAGAGCACGGGACGGAGGCAGAGCCGGATGGCGGCTGCTGCGGACTCCGTGCGGTCGAGGATGCCAGGCGGGTGGCACATCAGCTTGATATCCCTTATTATGTGATGAATTTCCGAAAGGAATTTAAGAAGCAGGTGATTGACTATTTTGTCTCGGAATACCGGGCGGGGAGGACTCCGAACCCGTGTATTGCGTGCAACCGCTATGTGAAGTGGGAATCTCTTCTGCAAAAGAGCCTGGCCATCGGGGCGGATTACATTGCGACAGGACATTATGCGAAGATCCAGCGGCAAAAGAATGGGAGATATGCAATCTGCCGATCGGACTCCATGCGCAAGGATCAGAGCTATGCCCTATACAATCTGACCCAGGAGCAGCTCTCCCACACCCTGTTTCCCCTGGGAGAATATGAGAAAGAGCAGGTTCGCAGCATGGCGGAGGAACGGGGCCTGCAGGTGGCTCACAAGCCGGACAGCCAGGAAATCTGTTTTGTGCCGGACGGGGATTATGCCTCCTTTATCGAGCGTGAGATGGGAGAACGGGAACGGCCGGGGAATTTTGTGGATACGGCGGGACACATTCTCGGGCGCCATCAGGGGATCAGCCATTATACCATTGGGCAGCGAAAGGGATTGGGGATTGCATTCGGGGAGCCCGTGTTTGTGACGGAAATCCGGCCGGGGACAAATGAGGTCGTGCTCGGGAAAGCCAGAGAAGTGTTTGCGGAGCACCTGACGGCCACGCAGGTGAGCTGTATGGCTGTCAGCCATTTTGAGGCGGGGCAGGAGGTCATCGCAAGGATCCGCTACAATCACGAGGGCG
>CANRMO010000065.1 GCA_947631755.1 uncultured Lachnospiraceae bacterium
ATCATACAAGCGATCGCGTTCGGAAACCCGGAACGGGTCATCGCATTCTGCCAGGGGGTGCAGCAGGCGGCGCCCATTGATTCCTATGTCCTGCCGGAGCCCTATGCCATGCCAGGTTATCACAGCGATGTGATCATGGCGGCCGGGGCGTTTGTCCAGGGGTCTTCCATTGAATTGAGCGCCGATGCGCCCATCGAGCCGCCCTACAGCGTGTTTTTCCAGGGCGGCATCACATGGCCCCACGGCAAACTCGGGATACTGAAAACACTGCAGAATATGGTGGACAGCGGCCATGTCGAATTATCTGGCACAATGTCGCATGAAAAGTGATATTCTGAGAAAAAAATTTGTTAAGAGGTATACTTTTTTTTGATAGTATGCTAAAATGATTGTGTTTGATTATTTGTAGATTAACAAAATTTACTATGAATGGAAAGAATTGCACCATGAAAGAGCTTCCGGTTTCCGAGAAACCATACGAGAAGTGCTTTCGGTATGGGGCAGGAGTTTTATCCGATGCGGAACTCCTCGCAGTAATCTTAAAGACTGGGACGCAGAATAAGACAAGCCTTGCGCTTGCCATTGAATTGCTGCAGCTGCACCCTTCGTACAAGGGACTGATCGGTCTCCACCATCTGACCATGCAGGACCTGACAGCGGTGAAGGGCATAGGAAAGATCAAGGCTGTTCAGTTATTTTGCGTGTTGGAATTGTCCAAGCGGCTGTCCCGCCAGACAAAGGAAACCTGTATCCATTTTCACAGCCCCTGTGATGTGGCGGCCTTTTTTATGGAGGAGATGCGGCATCTCGAAACTGAGCATTTGTACACTGTTTTTTTCGACGCGACAGGGAGGATGCTGAGAAGTGAGACTGTCTTTGTGGGAACCATTCAGATGTCGATTGTCAATCCCAGGGAAATCCTGAGACTGGCGCTTCAGTATGACTCGGCGCATTATGTGATCCTGCACAACCATCCAAGCGGCGATCCGGAACCGAGCCCGGAGGACATTGCCATAACAGAAAAACTCCAGAGGGCATCGGAACTGATCGGTGTGCCGCTGATGGACCACATTATAATCGGGGATAATCAATATGTCAGCCTGCGGGAAAGGGGCTGCCTGTAGCATAATACATTCTTATGTGCGGCGACGGCATGTGAGACAATTTCCCATAAGCTTAAAAAGAGAGGAAGAGATAGAATGTTGGGAAAAGCAATCGGAATTGATTTTGGGACTAGTTCGATTAAATTTTATAAAAATGGGGAGGGCGTGATTCTGCATGAAAAGAGCGTGATCGCTATTTATAATAAAACCCACACCTTTGCAGTGGGAAATGAAGCCTATGAGATGTATGAGAAAGCGCCGGTCAATATCAAGGTATCCTATCCCGTCAAAAACGGCGTGATCGCTGATATCGGAAATATGCAGGCGATGATCGACTATTTCTTTCAGCAGCTCGACGGCAAGCGGAAACTGAAAGGCGCTGAGTATTTCATCGCGGTCCCTACAGATATTACAGAGGTGGAAAAACGGGCCTATTTTGACCTGATCTCAAATACAAATCTGAAGCCAAAGAGGATCCATGTGGTGGAGAAACCGATTGCGGACGCTCTGGGCATGAATCTGGAGATCACAAAATCAACCGGTACTCTTGTAGTGGATATCGGGGCCAATACAACGGAAATTTCTGTCCTGTCCCTGGGCGGGATCGTTCTCAGCCGTCTGATCCCGGTGGGGGGAAATAAATTTGACGAGGCAATTATCAACAAGATCAAGAAGGATAAAAGTTTTGTGATCGGGGAAAAATCAGCGGAATTGATCAAGATGACCATTGGCTCCGCCTATGAGTCCGAAGAGACCATTGACATCTGCGGCAGGAACCTGGTCACCGGTCTTCCCAGTGAGATCACTGTGACTGCAAATGATATTTACGACGCCCTGCATGAATTGTTCCAGAGCATTGTAGATTCGGTAAAGATTATCCTTGAGCGCACGCCGCCGGAAATCTCGTCCGATATTTATAAATCCGGCGTCTACCTGACAGGCGGTTCCAGCAGGATCAAAAACCTCGGGAATTTCGTCTATGATCAGCTCGGCCTCAAGGTAAATCTCTGTGAGGAGCCAGAGAGCACCGTTATCATGGGGCTGGGATCGATCATTGAGGACCCGGCGCTGGCCAAGCTCACGTTATAGGGAGGTTCTGACATGAAAAAACGCAGGAAGAAAACATGGATTCACCCTAAAATTTTGTATGCCTGCCTGGCAGTGCTGTGCGTTTTGCTGATTCTCCTTTCCTTTAAGTTTTCGGATCACTTTGCTGTTGTCAAGACGGCGGTGGGGGACGCGATCTCGCCGATGCAGAAAGGGATTAACACTGTGGGGACGGCAATCGCCGAAAAAGTGGACCTCCTGTCCTCAAAGAAATCTCTCCTTGAAGAAAACAAGGAATTAAAAGAAAAAATCGACACATTGAGTTACGCCAACAAAGTTCTGTCCGGCGAGAACAGCGAACTGGAGAATTTCCGTGAGATGTACAATCTGGACAAAAAATATCCGGATTACCCAAAAGTTGCCGCGAAAGTCATCAGCCGGGACGGCAACAACTGGTTTCATGTATTTTACATCGATAAAGGGAAGGATGACGGCATCGCCGTTGATATGAATGTTATTGCCGGCAACGGCCTTGTGGGCATAGTGGCGGAGACCGGGAGGCATTATGCAAAAGTCCGGGCCATCATAGATGATAAAAGCAGTGTCAGCGCCATGTTTGAAAAGACCGGCGAGACCTGTATTGTAAAGGGCAATATGGAGAGCATTTACAACGGTTATATCGACGTTGAGCTCATCAGCAATTCCGCTAAGATAGCAGACGGCGATGAGATCGTCACGTCCCACATCAGCGATAAATTCCTGCAGGGATTGTCAGTCGGCTATGTCAGGGATGTGACAAAAAACCCTTCCAGCCTGACCCAGACGGCGCACCTTGAGCCTGTTGTGGATTTTGACCAGCTGGAAACCGTACTCGTAATCACCCAGTTGAAAGATTCTTCCGAACTGAAGGAGATGTCGAAATGATAAAAAAGAAACTTGCCTCCCTGCTGGTCGTAATACTGGCATTTCTTTTGCAGACTACGGTTTTCCAGAAACTTGCGCTGGCAGATGTGGTCCCGAATTTTCTGCTCGTTGTGGCAGTCAGCTACGCCTATCTGCGGGGGCGCACGTCCGGGATACTGATCGGTTTTTTCTGCGGCCTTTTGCTGGATATGGGATACGGCAGCGTGATCGGACTTTACGCCCTGATCATTATGAGCATTGGTTTTGTGGTGGGATTCTGTCAGAAAATTTATTTCCGGCAGGGACTGATCCTTCCGGCCATACTGATCGTTGTGAGCGATCTGGTCTATGGCATCTATTATTACATCACTGAATTTTTAGTGCGGGCCAGGCTGAATTTTGGTTTTTATTTTCTTCACCGGATTTTGCCGGAGGTGCTGTACACAGCGCTGGCTGGCATCGTTGTTTACCGGCTGATCGCCGCCCTTGAACACGCACTCAGCTTACGCAGAGAGGAGGATACCCTGTGATCGACAGCATACTTGATTATCTGAAATCCATCGTGAAGTCCAGTCAGTTTTCTCTGGTAGTCACGTATATTGTCCTGTTCAGTATTCTGGTGGGGAGAATGTTTTATCTCCAGATCGTAAAGGGACAGGCTTATGATGAGCAGGCCACTCTCCAGATGCAGAAGAAGAAAACGATCAAAAGTGCAAGAGGAAAGATATATGACAGTACCGGAAAACTACTGGCGACCAATGAACAGAGCTATGCCATAACATTGGAAGATTCCGGGGAATTGTCAGATAATGCCTCCAAAAATGCCATGATCCTCAAATGCATCCGTCTGATTGAAAAAAATGGCGATAAGATCGACCTGGAATTTCCGATCACCATTACAAAAAATGGAAAATTTCGCTTCACAGTCAGCCGGGCAGCGGAACTCAGGTTCAAACGGGAGATCTATTTTCAGAAATCTGTTGATGCTCTGTCAGAACAGCAGAAAAATATGACGGCAGAAGAGTGTTTCCAATATATTCGCACATCAAAAAATGTCAATTCGATCCGTTTTTTTGATCAGGAGGCAGAAACTGGCATCAGCGACGAAGATGCGCTTAAGATCATGACAGTCCGCTACGCGCTCATGATGAATACTTATTCCAAATATGAGCCCATCACGCTCAGCTCCAATGTCTGCGACAAAACTGTTGCCGCCATTGAAGAGAATTCCGCGGATCTGCCAGGAGTCGAAGTGAGCACGGAGATGAACCGTGTCTACTACGACAGCAAATATTTTTCCCACGTTATCGGCTATACCGGTACAATCTCTTCTGAGACGCTGGAGGAGTATAAGGACAAAGAAAATTCGGAGTATGCGGCGACGGATCAGATTGGGAAAACCGGGATTGAAAAAGAGTACGAGGACATTCTGAAAGGAGAGAAAGGATCCGAGACTCTTCTGATCGACAGTTCTTCCCGGATTGTGGACACACAAAAGACCAAGGACGCCGTGGCCGGACAGGACGTCTATCTGTCCATCAACGCAGACCTCCAGAAAGCAACATACAAACTGGCTGAAAAACAGATCGCCAGCATTCTTACATCAAAGCTGGTCAACAGCCGGAGCCATGGCACGCGGGGCAAAAAAGCGTCCGGGATTCTTGTCTCTATATATGATGTATATGATGCCATCATCCAGAATAGTATTGTGGACGTGACACATTTTACAGCCGAGGACGCGACGGAGCGGGAAAAATCTATTTATAAAGATTTTATTACCTCAAAAAAAACGGCAGTAAGTACGATAAAACAACAACTCTCTTATAAGAATAAAACCACCGGGGAGAATTTGTCCAAAGCGCAGAAAGGTTATCTGCAATATATATTTTCCCTTTTAAAAACGAATGGCATATTAGATACAGAGACAATGAATACCGCGGATGACACTTACAATAAATATGTCAATGATAAAATAAGCCTGAGTGAATTTCTCATTTATGCGATCAAGAACAACTGGATCAATCTGAAAGTTTTGAATGTCGGGGAAGATTATTACAGTTCGGAAGAAGTGTTCCAGAAGATCGTGGATTATGTGATTGAAGAGATCTCTGATGACAATACGGCCTTTGACAAGGAAGTCTATCATGTCATGGTGGAAAAAGGGCTTTTGTCGGGGCGCCAGATCTGTCTGTTGTTGTTTGACCAGAAGGTGTTAAAGAAAAATGAGACGACCTACGCCAAGATCCGGACAGGTATGATCTCACCCTATAACTTTTTGAAATCCAAGATCCGCTCCCTGGAAATCCCGCCGGGAGATCTGGGGCTTACCCCCTGTGCCTGCTCTGTGGTGATCACTTCGGTAAAGACCGGGAAAGTACTCTCCCTTGTGTCTTACCCGGGCTATGACAACAATAAATTTGCCAATACCGTCGACAACGATTATTATGCAAAAATCAGTACAAGCAGCGCCTCGCCGCTCATGAACCGGGCCACCCAGCAAAAGGCTGCCCCCGGTTCCACATTTAAAATGGTGACCGCTACAACGGCTCTGGAAGAGGGAATCATCTCCCCATACGACCAGGTGCATGACAACGTCGTTTTCGAAAAGATCAATAAACCGTGGCCAAAATGCTGGAGCACATATTCCCATGGGAATCTGAACGTCACCCAGGCGATCCAGCACTCCTGCAACTACTTCTTTTATGAGATGGGATACCGGCTCGGCAGCGGAAACGGCAATTATGTGGATAATGAAAAAGGGCTGAAACGCCTGAAAAAATATGCATCAAAATACGGGCTGACGTCCACTTCCGGCATAGAACTGTCCGAGTCCGAACCGACTTTCTCTACAGAGGATATCGTCCGCTCTTGTATCGGGCAGGGCACCAACAGCTACACGCCTGTCCAGATGTCCCGCTATGTGACGACAGTGGCCAATGGCACCAATTGTTATGATCTGACATTGATTGACCGGATTGTGGACGCAGAGAAGAAAAAGGAGAAAAAGAATTCTGCTAAGATCAAGAGTGAGCTGGAGGTTTCAGATACCACCCTGAGCGCTGTCCGGAACGGGATGTACCGGGTTGTGAATAATGGAAACTATTCTTCGCTGTTTCAGTCGGTGCCCGTCAAGGTGGCGGGAAAGACCGGTACGGCCGAGATTACGCCAAATGAGCCGAACCACGCCTGGTTTGTGAGTTTTGCTCCCTTTGAGGACCCAGAGATCTCTGTGACGGTACAGATTCCAAACGGATTTACCTCGGCAAACGCCATTGAGCTGGCGAGCAAAGTTTACCGATATTATTTTGATAAAAAATCGAGAAAGTCGCTGCTGAACCAGAAAGTTTCGAACCCGACGATGGGATCCAGTTCCCAGATGGACTAGTCTGCAGCAAAAAATGATGGAGGGAAATATGAAAAAAGCGCCGATTGTGATCAAGGGAAACAAATCGGGAATCCGTCTCGTTATGGATTCCGGGCTGAGCTTTGATGAATTATTATCGGAGGTCCGGAAAAAGTTCTCAGAGAGCTCGGACTTTCTCGGGGATGCCCAGGTCGCCATTTCTTTTGAGGGCAGAAAGCTGACGGAAGAAGAAGAGGCCATCCTTTTGCAGTGTATCGTTGATCACTCTAAATTGGATGTTGTCTGTGTGATCGATAATGATAAAAAGAGAGAAGAGCTTTTTACCCGTTCACTGAACGAGAGGCTCATGCAGATGAAAACAAATACAGGACAGTTTTTCAAGGGAAACCTTCGCTCCGGCCAGGTGATGGAGTTTGAGACCAGCATTGTCATTCTGGGGGATGTTAATGCCGGGGCCCATATTGTCTCTACCGGAAATGTCGTCGTGCTGGGGACATTAAACGGGACGGTTTATGCCGGAGCTTCCGGGCAGGAAAACAGTTTTGTGGTAGCTCTCAGGATGAATCCGGTACAGATCCGGATCGGGGATATTATCGCCCGCTCATCCGATGAGAAGTCGGAGCCGCCGAGAGAACCCCAGATCGCCTATGTAGAAGAGGGGGCTATTTACATTGATACCCTTTCGAGGGACACACTAAAAGATATAAAATGTTACTGAGAATAAAAGGTCTTCGCTCCGCAAAAGCGGGCTTACTTATAAATAATACGTGCCGGGTAAATGTACGGCGCAGAAATGAGGTAAAAAAATGAGTGAAGTAATTGTAATAACATCCGGAAAAGGCGGTGTCGGAAAGACGACCACGACAGCAAATGTAGGTACCGGCCTTGCCAAAGAGGGGAAAAAGGTTGTGTTGATCGACACAGATATCGGACTCCGCAATCTGGATGTTGTCATGGGACTGGAAAACCGGATCGTCTACAACCTGGTAGATGTGATTGAGGGCAACTGCCGGATCAAACAGGCGCTGATTAAAGATAAGCGCTATCCAAACCTGTACCTTCTGCCGTCTGCGCAGACAAGAGATAAGACTTCTGTAAATCCAGAGCAGATGGCAAAACTCACCTCGGAATTAAAAGAAGAATTTGATTACATACTTCTGGACTGCCCGGCCGGCATTGAGCAGGGATTTAAAAATGCGATCGCCGGAGCTGACCGGGCCGTTGTTGTGACAACACCGGAAGTGTCCGCCGTCCGGGATGCAGACCGGATCATTGGTCTTCTTGAGGCAAACGAGATCGTAAAAACGGAGCTGATTGTCAACCGTCTCCGCGCCGATATGGTAAAACGGGGGGATATGATGTCCAGCGATGATGTGGTTGAAATTCTCGCTATTGATCTGATCGGTATCGTGCCGGACGACGAAAATATTGTTGTCTCCACCAATCAGGGCGAGCCTTTAGTTGGCAGTAACACAATGGCCGGACAGGCCTATGCAAATATATGTCAGAGGATTATGGGGGAAGAGGTGCCTTATTTGGATTTATTCCAAAAGACTGGTTTCTTTTCAAAACTAAGGAATAAATTTAAAAACTAAGGAGATGATGCAAAATGAGTTTAACTGACTTTTTTCGGAGAAAATCGTCCAGCAATGTCGCCAAAGACAGGCTGAAAATGGTACTTGTCTCGGACCGGGCGAATTGTTCGCCGGAGGTTATGGAACAGATAAAAAATGACATCATCCAGGTGCTGTCAAAATATGTTGAGATTGACCTGGAGGGATTGGACATCAAAATCGAACAGACGGAATCTGAGACTACAAATGGCATGGTTCCGGCACTTTTTGCCAATATTCCTATCAAGGATATGAGGCATACGCAGAATAACCAGATATAACAGGCGGGATTATCATGAGGGAAAGAATTCTTCAATGGTTTCAATTTAAGAGATACAACTGGAAAAACTATGATGTATCACTGATCATAGTCGTATTGGTGCTGACACTGATCAGTTCTTACATTCTGTCACTTGTCCAGGGGAGGGCGTTCTCCCCGCTGAGACAGCTTGTAAGTATTATTATGGGGTTATTCATCATATTGTTTTTCTCCATTATCGACTACCATGACCTGTGCCTGTATGTGCCCATCTTTTACATTATCACAACGCTAATGGCTGCCGCTACCAAGCTCACCCCCCTCGGTACTGACCAGGGGACGGACTCTTACCGCTGGCTGGATTTCAAAGTGATCGCATTCCAGCCCTCCGAGGTCTGTAAAATCGTTGTGATCCTGGCACTGGCCGTGTTTTTTAACCGGGCGAGGGAAAAGGATCAGGATTTCCAGTCGTTCAAAACCTTTTTTGCCGCCTGTGCCATCGCGCTTTTGCCGACATTTTTTATACTGATACAATCTGACCTCTCATCAAGTGTCGTGATCATAGCCATCCTTGTTATGATGCTGGCCTGTTCGGGAATCGGATACCGGATTCTCGGGACTGTTGCCGCCGTCGTAATACCGATAGTGGTGTTTTTGTTCTGGTATATTCTCCAGCCAAACCAGAAACTGCTGAAAGGATACCAGCTGCTCCGCATCACTTCCTGGCTGAATCCGGAGGGATATGAGCTCACTCTTATGTATCAGCAGAACAGCTCTGTGGTATCGATCGCCTCCGGCAAACTTTACGGAAAACTGTTAGAGGGGACGGACGAGGTGCGCAATTATACAAATGTCGGGGTTACAGAGAGCGATTTTGTCTGGACGCCGATCAGCGAGGAATTTGGGTTCGTGGGGTGCCTGCTGATACTGATATTGTTGTCTGTTATCATTATCAAATGTTTCCTCGCTGCGAAAAATGCAAAAGATTATATGGGGATGATGATCGCATCCGGAATCGGTGCGATGCTGTGTTTTCAGACATTTTTTAATATCGGCGTCGCCACATCTCTGTTGCCGAACACGGGACTGCCACTGCCGTTTCTCAGCAACGGACTGTCGTCTCTTCTGAGCAACATGATGATGATCGGTATTCTGGTCAATATCGGAATACAGCCAAACCGGGGGAACAACAGCAGTTTTGACATTCATTAAGGAGAAGGGGATTACTATGAATATTGGGTTGATTGCTCACGATGCTAAGAAAATATTAATGCAGAATTTTTGTATCGCTTACCGCGGGATTCTGAGCAAACATTCCGTTTTTGCGACGGGAACCACGGGGCGCCTTGTGGAAGAGGTGACAAATCTCACCGTCCACAAATACCTGGCTGGCCATCTGGGCGGCGAGAAACAACTGGGGGCACAGATAGAAAATAATGAACTGGATCTCGTAATTTTTTTGCGCGACCCGCTGACGCCAAAAGTACATGAGCCGGATGCCGATCCGGTATTCCGGCTGTGCGATATCCACAACATTCCGCTGGCGACAAATCTGGCAACGGCAGAACTGCTGATCAAAGCACTTGAGCGGGGAGATCTCGACTGGCGCAAACTGGTCCGTATGTAGAGCGGCATGTGACAGGGTACTGCCCATATCTCAGAATATCACTGCCGCCTGCCGCCGGGGCTAATTGTTTGCGATTCTTCCGCAGTAGCTGATCGCATAGAGGCCGCACACGCCCACCACCGCATATATGATACGGGATATGATCGTCATATTTCCACAGATGAACGCAACAAGATCCAGGCCAAAGAAACCGATCAGACCCCAGTTTACAGCGCCGATAACGACTAATATGAGAACTGTATAATCCAAACCTTTCATGTCTAAAACCTCCTTTTTCTGTTTATTGTCTCATAAACAGAAAAAAATATTCATGCATGAAAGAAACGGTAGAGAAGGAGTGGATTTCGTTGGCAAACAGGAAAGTTGTTCCAATTAAAAAAAGATTTCAGCCAAATATATCCTGGCTCATATTTCTCTTGATACTTTTGTATCTGTTTTTTTTGTGTTGGGGTTATTTCCACAGAGCCCACATATCGATCTATGAGGTAAATGCGACGGAGATATCCGATGATTCCCCGGTTTATGGGATGATCCTGCGAAAAGAGACCGTTGTCAATACGGACACGGACGGCTTTATCAACTATTACAACGCGGAGAAAAGCCGTATCGGAGTCGGGGATGTCGTCTATACCGTTGACCCGGATGGGGATGTCAGCAAAATGCTGAAAGAGATCCAGGCGCCGGAACAGGATTTTTCCGATATCACAGCGATGCGCGATGTGATCGCTTCCTATCAGAACAGTTTTAATCTCTCCAATTACAGCCAGGTCGCCGATCTGAAATTTGACGTGGACAACGTGATCTTTGAACAGCACAACGGCAATCTGTACAGCTTTGTCCAGATCTCTGTACAGCGATCTGGACAAAGCGGTCCGCGCTGCGGGGGAAAAGAAAAATTTTACAAAAAAGACTTCGGATAAGAGCGGTGTGATCTCTTATTCTGTCGATGGGTTTGAAAATATAAAACAGGCGGATATCACGTCAGAGATGGTCAGCCAGTACGGCAAAATAACACGGAAACAGCTCCAGACAGAAGAGATGGTTTCCGCAGGTTCGCCGGTATATAAGCTGGTGACAAGCAATGAATGGCAGATTATAGTGCCCTTGAACGAGGAATACTACAGCGCCCTGAAACAACTGGCCAACGTGCGCGTGACGATAGATAAAGACAACATATCCTTTAATTCCCCGGTGGAATTATTTGACCAGGACGGCGTGCATTTTGTGAAACTTGTCACATCGCGCTATATGGAGCGCTATATCAATGACCGTTTTCTGCGCATTGAGTTCAATATCAAATCGGCAACCGGGTTAAAGATCCCAAACAGTTCTATATTGTCGAAAGAATATTATGTTTTAGATCCTGATGT
>CANRMO010000066.1 GCA_947631755.1 uncultured Lachnospiraceae bacterium
ATGGATATGCGGTATCTGAGCATTGCGCTGGGTGCACTGCAGCCCGTTGCGGATGATACTTTGACTACCTTTGCCACGGATGGCAGGGCACTGTTTTTCTCCTCTGAGCAGATGCTCCGGGTATTCCGGTCAAATGACAGGTATCTGAACCGGCTCTATCTCCACTCCGTTTTTCACTGTCTGTTCCGCCATCTGTGGATCCGGGGCGGAAGGGATATTTTTTTGTGGAATCTGTCCTGCGATGTGGCGGTGGAGTACGCTATTGACCGCATGGGGAAACCGGCGACAAAGCGCATTGTGGGGTGGCTGCGGCAGAAGACTTATGAGGAACTGGAGGAGAAGAGCGGCGGAGCAGGTATTTCCGCCGCTGTCATTTACCGTTATCTGATGGGGCGGGATCCGGAGGAGTGGGAGGCACTCCAAAGAGAATTTTTTGCGGATGACCACCGTTTCTGGCCGGGAGAGGAAAAGGGGCAGCCCTCTTTTATGGAGGCGGCAAGACAGTGGAGTAAGGTCGCGCGCCAGACGGGGATGGAACAGAGGCGCCAGGGGGATGACCCGGAGAGCGGGGAGAGGCTGTTTGAGGCCCAGCTCGAGGCCGGAAAAAGCCGCAGGACATATAAAGATTTTTTGAAAAAATTTTCTGTCTACCGCGAAGAGGTGAAGCTGGACCCGGATGAATTTGATCTCAATTTTTATTCTTACGGCCTCCGGGTTTACGGCAATATGCCGCTGATTGAGCCGATGGAGAGCCGGGAGACAAAGCGGATACAGGATTTTGTCATTGCGGTCGACACAAGCTATTCCACGAGTGGGGAACTGGTTCAGAATTTCTTAAGGGAGACGATGGACATTCTGTCCCACCGGGATTATTTTTTTCACCGTGCGCGCCTTCACATTTTACAGTGTGATGAGAGTGTTCAGAGAGATGATGTGGTGGAGAGTGAGGGACAGCTCGAAAAACTGTTGCGGGATTTTTCTGTGGCGGGCGGGGGCGGCACAGATTTCCGCCCGGTTTTTGAGTATGTGAACGGTCTTGTGGCGGAGGGCGCTTTTGAAAATCTGTGCGGATTGCTCTATTTTACAGATGGAAAAGGTGTCTATCCCGCGAAAAAGCCGGAGTATAAGACGGCGTTTTTATTTCTTGAAGAATTTGATGAGGAAAGAGTTCCGGCCTGGGCTATGCGCCTGCGGCTGGAGCCGGAAGAATTTTCTTCGCAGAGAGATCAGAGTTAGCTATGGAGGCAGAGATGAATATTAAGACAGCGAAACAGGAAATAAAATATACGGTAAAGGCATATCTCGCCAAAGATGAAAATGGCGGCTACCGGATTCCGGCCGTTCATCAGCGCCCGATCCTGCTCATGGGCCCGCCGGGGATCGGGAAGACCCAGATCATGGAGCAGATCGCCGCGGAGTGTGGGATCGGGCTGGTATCCTATACCATTACCCATCACACGCGCCAGAGCGCCGTAGGACTTCCATTTATAAGGCAGGCGGAGTACGGGGGAAAAGAGTACTCTGTGACGGAGTATACTATGAGTGAGATCATAGCCAGTATTTACGAACAGATGAAAGAGACAGGGCGGAGAGAGGGGATCCTGTTTATTGATGAGATCAATTGCGTCTCGGAGACGCTGACTCCGACCATGCTGCAGTTTTTGCAGTGCAAGACATTTGGCAACCAGGCTGTGCCGGGCGGGTGGATTATTGTTGCCGCCGGAAATCCGCCGGAGTACAACCGCTCTGTCCATGAGTTCGACATGGTGACACTGGACCGTGTGCGCTGTATGGATATCGAGGCTGACTACGGCGTCTGGAAAGAGTATGCCCGGAGCAGGAGGCTGCACGGTGCACTGCTCAGCTATCTGGAAATTCACCCGAAGAATTTTTACCGGGTAGAGGCTGATGTGGATGGACTGCAGTTTGTCACTGCCAGGGGATGGGAGGATCTCAGCAATCTCCTCTGCGCATACGAGGAGCTGGGGCTTCCGGCGGATGGGGAATTATTTTATGAATATCTCCATCACAGGGACGTGGCGGAGGATGTGGCTGCCTATGTAGATTTGTACCAGAAGTACCGGGATGATTATGGCATTCCCCAGATCTTGCAGGGCAGGGTAAAATTGTCTGTCTATGAGAGACTTCAGAGAGCGGAGTTTGATGAGCGGGTCAGCGTGGTAAATCTTCTGCTGGACGGCTTGTTCTGCTCGTTCCATGAGACGGCGGCCGAGAGGAAAAAGACGGATGAGATGTATGCGGCGCTGAGAGCGGGGGCGGATGAATTGCGGGAAAAGGGAAAGGACAGCCTGGAGAGGGCAAAAAAAGAGTTCCTTGGACAGAAGAACAGTCTGGAGCAGAGAGAACGAGAGACGGCGGGAGAGCTGGAGGCCGCTTTTGATTTTCTTGAACAGGCTTTTCCGGACGGGCAGGAAATGGTCTTTTTTGTGACAGAGCTGGCAGTCAGCCCTGAGGCCACAGAATTTCTCGCAGAACACACCTGTGAGCGGTATGCAGAGTACAGCCGGGAGCTGCTTGTGGGCACCAGAAAGAGGGAGCTGTTAGAAGAGTTGAAACGGTAAATGAACCGCCAGATTACCCAGCCGGGCAATCTGGCGGTCCTGTATATCCGGTTTATGAAAGGGCTTTTCCTGTCAGCAGTTCGTAGCCTTTCAGATATTTATCGACGGTTTTTTCTACGATATCATCCGGCAGTGTCCAGTCATGATCTTTGTTTTCTTTTAGCCAGTCCCTTGCGAACTGTTTGTCAAAAGAGGGCTGTGCGTGTCCTGGTTCATAGCCGTCAGCGGGCCAGAAACGGGAGCTGTCCGGCGTCAGCATTTCGTCGCCGAGGACGATCGTCCCATTTTCGTCCAGACCGAACTCGAATTTTGTATCTGCGATAATGATGCCGCGTTTCAGTGCATAATCGGCGCATTTTTTATAGAGGGCGATTGTGTAGTCCCGGAGTTTTTCTGCGTATTCCGTGCCCTTTCCCGGGAAATATTTTTCGAGATGGGCGACGCTCTCCTCATAGGAGATATTCTCGTCGTGGTCGCCAATTTCTGCCTTAGTGGAAGGCGTGTAGATCGGTTCTGGCAATTTGTCAGATTCTTTCAGGCCAGCTGGCAGTTCAATGCCGCATACTGTCCCGTTTTTTTTGTAGCTCTCCCAGCCGCTGCCGGTAATGTAACCGCGGACAATGCACTCGATGGGAAGCATCTCCAGTTTCCGGCACATCATGCTGTTGCCGTCAAATTCCGGTTTTTGGAAAAATTCCGGCATGTCCTTTACATCGACAGAAATCATGTGGTTAGGCAGAATGTCTTCTGTCATTTCAAACCAGAATTTAGACATCTGTGTCAATACGGTTCCCTTTTTGGCCACAGTATTTTTCAGGATTACGTCGAAACAACTTATGCGGTCTGTGGCCACCATAATGAGGCTGTCCCCGTTGTCATAGATTTCGCGTACTTTGCCTTCTTTGATCGGTTTCTGTTCGTTTGTGCCCATTTTCTCTACCTCTCTTTTTGTTTCAGAATTAATGTTTCGGTTTCATTATATATAAAGTTATCCTGTTCTTCAAGTATTTTTCGGCTAGCGCCCGGCACTTTTCAGTTTTTCAGTTGATACTTGCTTTTCTCTTAATAAAACATTATAATAAGCCACAGGAATGTTTTGTGTCTGTGATGTTAAAATAGGTGTGGAGCGAAAGGAGTGATTTTTTGACTGGGATCGTGTTGGAAGGCGGAACTTTCCGGCCAATTTTCAGTTCCGGGGTTATGGACGCCCTGCTGTCAGAAAACATTGTGCTGCCGTACTGTATCGGTGTATCGGCGGGCATATCGGATGCGGTGTCCTATATTTCCAGGCAGCCGCAGAGAAATCTGGAGATCATACAGAAATACCGCAATGACAAGCGTTATATGAGCCGCAGCAATCTGAGGAAGAGAAAGAACAGGAGTATTTTCGGGCTCGATTTTGTGTTCGGTGAGATACCGGATGAGCTGATCCCGTTCGATAAAGAGACTTTTTTTTCCTATGAGGGGACGTGCCTTGTGGGAGTGACAAATGTGGAGACGGGTGAGGCGGAGTATAAAAATGCCATGGAGATGGATGATGAATATACGATGCTGCGGGCGACCTGTGCGCTGCCTCTGTTTTTTCCTGCTATTGAGCTGGACGGGGGAAAATATTATGACGGCGGGCTGGCGGATCCAATCCCGGCCAGAAAGGCACTGGCGGACGGCTGTGAGAAGCTTTTGATCGTGCTGACCCAGCCGAGAGGTTATGTGAAGCGTCTGGGCAAATATGACAAGATGGGTGCGCGTGTGCTCGGACATAAATACCCGGAGATCCGAAAGGCGCTCCTCAGCCGTGCAGACAGATATAATGAATCGCTCGAGTTCTGCCGGGAATTGGCGAGAGAGGGAAAGGCGATGATATTCCAGCCAAACCATCTGCTGAACAGTTTTGAGAATGATGTGAGAAAACTGGAGATGTCATACTGGCACGGATACCGCATGGCAAAGGAAAAAATGAAAAAGATCAAAAACTTTATTGCAAATTAAATTCTGCAGCGGATTTAATAGAATGGGAGATTGTTATGAAAAGAGAAAGCAGAGAGGATTCTCCGGCGGTACTTGTGCGCGCCTGGGCGGAGCGGCTGGATCTGCACTGCCTGCCTGTGCTGCTGTCGGTGGCGGCAGTTGTCTTCGTTCTGGTGGCTTTTACCGGCCAGTGGCCCTGGAAAGGAAACGGATACAATTCTTACACGCTCCAAGCGTGCTCCTGGCTAAAAGGGCGGCTGGATCTCGGGCAAAATTATGAATGGCTGGAGCTGGCGGTATACGGCGGGAAATATTATGTGAGTTTTCCGCCGTTTCCGTCTTATGTCATGCTGCCATTTGCCGCAGTATTTGGCGAACACACACCGGATCACTGGATCGCTCTGGCCGTTCTTTTACTGGGGGTGTTCTATGCTGTCCGTCTCTGCGAAGAGGTGCAGCATTCGCGGTCATCTGTAGCTTTTTTCACACTTTTTCTATATCTGGCCTCCGGCCTGCTCTTTGTTTCTATTAATGGCTATGTCTGGTTTATCGCTCAAAATATGTGTTTTACCCTGTCTGTCATGTCCTTATATTATGCGGTAAAAGGGAAAGGGGGCATGTCTCTCACATTATGGGCCTGTGCGGTCGGGTGCCGGCCCATGGCGGCCATGTATGTGCTTTTACTTCTCTACATATTGTGGGAAAAGGAGAAAATGCCGTGGCATACCTATTTTCTGAAAAAATGGCACTGGGCGGCAGGCCCCGTGCTGCTGGCTCTCTCTTATATGCTTCTGAATTATTTCCGCTTTGGCAGTATTGTGGAATTTGGCCATAACTATCTTCCGGAATTTACAAGGACAGAGACCGGACAATTTGACCTGTCTTATGTAAAGGCAAATATAAGCCAGTTGTTTGCCCTGCCGCAGAGCCAGGGAGAGGGCATGCCGCTGAAATTTTCTACGGCCAACGGCATGGCGTTCTGGCTTGTGACGCCGTTGTTTATCACTGCGCTGGCGGCGTGGCTCTACTGTTTTGTGAAGAAGAGAAAGGGAGAGATTGCCACGCTGGTTTTGATCCCTGTGCTGACTGTGTTTTATGTGTTTATTCTCTGCTGTCACAGGACGCTGGGCGGATGGCATTTCGGAAACCGCTATCTTCTGGATACACTCCCCTGGCTGTTCTATGGCCTTATGCGCTGGAAACCGGAGGGGAAGTGGTTTGTTCGGTGGAATCTGCCACTGTTTTTCCTGGGATTTGCGCTGAATCTGACCGGGACGGCCGCCACGTATAATTACTGGATATAGATGTGGCCGGTTTTGGGCGACAGGAATGAAGGAGGAATGGATATTGGACAGCCATGGACAGGAGTTATTGCGGATTGATATCAATATAAGAGATACCTGGGAAGTCCGGGGCGGGGAGGAGACAGTAAACATGCTGTTGTTTGACGGTTATTGCGACTGCGGCCTGTTCCGCGGGAAAATCCTGAGCGGCGGTGTGGACACCCAGAAATGGGACAGAACGGGAAAAGGCGTACTCTCTGCCCGCTATATGCTGAGGGGGACGGACGCAGGGGGCCAGGAATGTACTATTTTTATTGAGAATACAGCGGAGGCAAAAGAGGGAAAAGAGATCGTGACCAGACCAGTCATCCGGACAGACAGCCGCGCTCTCCGGTGGATGGAACACGCCCGGCTCCGCGGACGGATGGAGGCAGCAGGGGAGAAACTTGCTATTATAATTGAGGGAAAATGATATGCGGATTGCCATATGTGATGACGATAAAATTTCGGCAGAGACAATATTACAGATCTGTAAAAATTCCATAGGTGAAAGAGAATATCTTATATTTTGCAGTGGGGAGGAGTTTCTGTCCTGTGAGAAAGGCATTGATCTTGTGATCTTAGACATTGAGATGCCGGGATTGAATGGAATTGAAGTTAAGGAGAAACTCCATACATTACATAAGGACACTCTGATTATTTATGTGACAAATCACAGAGAATTTGTCATGGACGCTTTTGGCATTCATGTTCTCGGCTTTATTGAGAAAGGCAGGCTAAATGGACAGCTACCTGTGATGCTACAGACGGCGGAACAGATTCTGGATCAGGATACTATGCTGGATGGTCTGTATAACAGCAGGGATATTGCGTATATAAAGGCCGAGCACAATTATGGGAGATTGGTATTCTGCAAAGGTGGGACATATCTGATGAGAGCCAGTATGAAAGAGCTGGAAGAAAAGCTGACGCCATGTAATTTTTTGCGGATACACAGGGAATATCTTGTAAATATGATGTGGATTGAAGGGATTCAGGAAAAGAGTGTGTGTCTGTCTGGGAAAGATCTACCGATATCAGTAAGGATGAGAGGAGAAGTGGGGCGGAAATACAGGGAATACTGCAGAAAAAATGCGAGGTACTGCTGATGGAACTATTTTTGGCGTTTATTCCGACTTTGCTGGTTGTGTTTATTGTGTTGACCGGTGTTTTTATATATATACTATATGTGAAAAAACAGTTGGAGACAGAAAATAAATTTACAGAGAAATACAGTCGGCTACAGAAAATATATTATGAAAGAACGCTGGCGGAAGATGAGAGTGTCCGGCAGTTCCGCCGTGATATCACAAAGCATATCAACAAAATGAATGAGCTGTGCGTTGAAGACAGAGTGGAAGAATTAAAGGGTTATATTAAAAAATTAGGCGGGCAATATGAAGAAGATACAGTGAGGATTTGCACAGGGAATCTGGTGGCGGATTATTTTATCCATCATGTGGTAAAAAAGCTGGAGGATATTGGTGGGACAAAGTATGAGGTGATTGGGAAATTCCCACCAGAAACAATGATATCCAACAGTGATCTGTCAGTGCTTCTGGGAAATGCGCTGGAAAATGCAGAAGAGGCGCTACGGGAGATGGAGAGCGGACGGAGTCTTGAAATTGTAATAAAGAACTTTCAAAATCATATCTTTCTGAGTATAGCAAATAGTATCCCGGATAAAAAGGAAATTAATCTGCAGACAACAAAGTCAGATTCGGTAAATCATGGCTATGGTATAAAAAATATGACGGAAGTTGTGGCGAAATACAGCGGAGATATTAAATTTTGCCAGGAGGATAATAAATTCATGGTGGAGATTGAGATATAGGAATTGTTTGCAAAAGAAAAAAGAGGTAGTGCGAATGTGTTTTAAATTATTGGAGTTTATTTTTTGGGGAGTGACTGAGACAGTAAAATATGTTTTAATCAGCTATGGTATATTGGGATTTGTTCCGAAAAGAGATGTTAAAAGATATTTTGCGATAACGGGTTATTTTCTGATTTTGTTGATATTAGAAATATGGGATCACGATACAGTATATCTGAGGACGGGATATGGTTTTGTGATATTATTTGTGATTTTTGAGGGGAAAATAGCGAAAAAGATACAGGCATATCTGCTGGAATTTATTGCAATCAGCGGCATTGATTTGCTTCTGTGGACTTTATTGGCGGGCATAGCTGGGAGAGACTATGCTGTGTATCATGGTGCTTTTTTTATTGATTGGATAAGTGCGGTTCTGGGATGTATTTTCTGGGTGCTTATACTTGTTTTTCTGGGGGGACAGAGAAAACGGCTGGGACAGGGTTTTGTACAGCTGTCGCCGGGTTATTTTTTTATCATTTTTTTTATTCTGGCAGGATTTGCGTTTCTGGCAGGAATCGCGCAGGGAAATATTCTGGGACAATTAGAAGATGGGATGCTTGAATTGTTTTTTCCTGTGTGTGCGGTGGTTGTGTTCCTGACTTTCTTTTTTGCCTATATTTTTATTCGTACATTATATTCAAAAAAACAGCTTGAATTAGAAAGTGAATTTATGAAAAAGAATATAGAGCTGCAAAAGAAATATTATGAAAAACAACTGGCAGGAGATGGAAGGATCCGGCAGTTTCGTCATGATATAACAAAACATATCAATGTGTTGAATCAGCTGTGTGTGAAAGGACGGGAGGAGGAGCTAAAAGAGTATATAAAGACTCTGGCGGAAATGACAGATCAGGATTGTGATTGAAAAATCGACGCTCGGCACAAAAAATCGACGCTTAGCACATTTTTGTTGAACTTTTTCGAAAGATATGAAATAGTGATTTTGCAGGTGCTTGCAAAATAAATTTGCGGAAAGGGGGGGGGAAGTGTGTTGTTGTTTTATCCCAAAAGCTTATGGGAATTGATAAGGAAGCTGATCGGTAAAGGGTAATATACAAAGTAAAAAAATAATTAATGAAGTGCATTAAAAGAAAGAGAGGAAGAAAAATTTGAAAGGGTACGTGAGAAAAATAAGTTTCATGGCATTTTTATTAATAGGTGTTTTTGTTTTTGCACCAACAAAGGCTGAAGCGCAGGTTGACAAACCGGATGGAAGTTGGAATATATCTAAAAGCGCATATAGCGGTTATGGTAATGCTGAGGTAACAGATTTATATTCAAATTATTATTTTACTGGTGTATCCAAGATGAAATTTTCTGTATCAAATACCGGAAGTAAAAATATAACTGTAAATATATACAGAAAAGATAAAATTGTTAGTTATTATAGAATAAAAATTATGCCTGGATCAACTGCGACATGGACAATGGCTACAAATTCATCCAAATTATATTTAATGAAATTTAATGCGCCATGTCACTTCAAGTACACAGTATCTAAAGCTTAGAATAATCACTTTGAAATAACTGGGTATAACAGCATAATAATTTCTGAGAAATATGTATTGCAGTTAACCCAGTTATTTAATAAAATAGGGAAGAGTAATATTACTACTTATGAATGGAGATTATTATGATATGGCAATTTGTTATTGATTATGGCTATGAGCTTTTAGGTTATCTCATTGTTGGGGCTCTCTTTTATATACCAATGCGGTGGATATATATAAAAAAGCACAACAGAAGGCCAAAGGCCGGACGTGAATTTTTGTATTTTATTTTTGCTGAGTATCTGATTGCTATGCTTACGCAGACGATACTTCCGATCTGGCGTGTATATTTTATTAATGGTTCATTGCAGATGGATGTATTTCGGAATACACCATCGTTTAATTTCATTCCATTTAAATCAATTTCGTATTTTTTATTTGAGGCAGAATTTAAATTTAATACGTGTTTAAATTTGCTGGCCAATACATTTCTTCTTTTTCCCTTTGGTTTTTTGTATCCCCTGTTAGATGAAAAACGAAAAAATAAAACGATAATTTTTGGAGTCTTGTTTTCTGCTGCAATAGAGATTTTTCAGATTATTCCCGGAAGGAGTACAGATATAGATGACGTAATACTGAATACATTGGGGTGTACATTGGGATTTTTATGTTATATTATATGCAGGAGAGCATTTCTTTTAAAATCAAAAGGGTTCAGAGGGCCGATCATTTACAGTTTAGAAGATAAACCGGAAGAGGATAAATAATGTTAATGGAACAACTGATTTTTTTATGTAAGGACATATATGAAAATAAAATTTATTTTATCTGGAATATCATTCAGATCAGCATTGTGGGGGTGCTGTTATCGGTTATTTTCCAGAATGTTTTTGAGTACCAGGATGTGAAGAGCAAGTTTGACTGTATGACACGCAGTTCGGAAATATATATGTTTCGTGACGAGACGTCGGAACAGATGTTTGATAAATTGTGTAATGATGAGAAAAAACTGCCGGGGTTAGCGGGACTGTATGATTCACTGCAGAAAAAGCTGACAGATTCAGATGGGAGGATCCGCAGTTTTATAGCGGATTCCGGGAGAAAGTTTTATCCGGCGGATGCGCTGGCACAATCACTCGCCCATAAGTCCGAGTTTTCCCAGACGAATGTGGAGCGGCTGGATTTAGTGGCGGTATCAGAAAATTTTTTTGAGATTTTTGGCCTGGAAATAGATGGGGATTCTGAAATGTTCAGGAGGTCATCAGAATCAGAAGAGGAGACAATTCCGATTATTGCAGGAAGTGATTTTAGGGAAATCTGTCGGCTTCATGAAAAAATCTGCGATCAAAAGGGACGGCAATATGAGATTGTGGGTTTTTTGCATAAAGGTGCATATTATATTGCGCCGGGTGAGACAAGTAAACCAATATGTCTGGACCAGTTTATTGTCAAGCCATCCAGAATAGATAAAAAAGATTCAACAGATTTATTGAATTATTTTATTACTACATATTTTATCGCAGAAGACAACAATTTTATGAATGAGATAATCCGGCAGTCGCAGGAGGATGGACTGATGTCTTTGAGTGTCATGAACTTTACCTATCAGATGAATGAAACAGCTTCGGAATTGAAAGATCAGATTGTTCTGAATGGAAGTATCACCGTGCTTTTATTTGCTTTCTGCCTTGTTGCAATGACAGGAAATGTCCTGCAGTTTATTTCAGGCCATAAAAGGGAGTTTGCAATCCATATGATGTGCGGGGCAGGGGGCAGAGTTATAGCGGGACGGCTGGTTATGCAGATCTGGTGCATGTATCTGTGTTCCGTTTTTATTGTTCTCGCACTGAGAGGTGTTTCAAGAGCAGCATTTCTGTCGCTTTTCTTTCTGGCCATTTACACAGGTCTGTTGGAATTAATTCCGGTGTGTATACTGAGGCATGAGACGATTCAGACAATGTTGAGGAAAAGTTACGAGTGATAATCTGGGGAAATAGGAGGTATTGTGAAAA
>CANRMO010000067.1 GCA_947631755.1 uncultured Lachnospiraceae bacterium
GTATAAAATACTGGGCATTGTTCAGCCACACATCCGTGCCGTGGGAGAGCCCGGAAATCCTCACCAGATCGGAAAAATTTTTCGGCTTTGTGTCCCGCAGCATCTGCATGACAAATTCTGTCCCAAACTCGGGGACGCCGAGACTCCCGAGATCCGTCCCCATCAGATCCTCCGGCGTGACGCCCAGTGATTCCGTGCCGACAAACAGGCCCAGTACCCCCGGGTCGTCCATGGGGATATTCAGAGCATCCACTCCTGTGATATCCTCCAGCATACGGATCATGGTCGGATCATCGTGTCCCAGAATATCAAGTTTTAACAGATTGTGGTCAATTTTGTGGTAGTCAAAATGTGTCGTGACAATAGAAGTCTCCATATCATTGGCCGGGTGCTGGATCGGTGTAAAGGTATAAATGTTCCAGCCCCTGGGCAGCACGACAATCCCTCCTGGGTGCTGCCCTGTCGTCCGCCTCACACCCACGCATCCTTCCAGAAGGCGCTCAATCTCTTCCCCTCTCTTGTGGATCTCTTTCTCCTCAAAATATTTTCTCACATAACCGTAAGCCGTTTTGTCCGCCAGCGTTCCCACCGTCCCGGCGCGGAATGTCTGCCCGTCGCCGAAAATAACCTCTGTGTAGGCGTGGGCCTTACTCTGGTACTCACCGGAGAAATTCAAGTCAATATCTGGCTCCTTGTCGCCGTAAAATCCAAGAAATGTCTCAAAAGGGATATCGTGCCCGTCCCTGAGAAGAGGCTCACCACAGACCGGACAATTTTTCTCCGGCATATCATACCCTGAACTCCCGGCAAACGCCCTCACCTCCTCGGAGTCAAAATCCGAATAGTGGCACTTCCCACAGTAATAATGGGCCGGAAGAGGATTTACCTCCGTTATGCCAGACATAGTTGCCACAAAAGAGGAGCCCACCGACCCCCGGGATCCAACCAGATATCCGTCCTCATTGGACTTCCACACAAGTTTCTGTGAGATAATATACATCACGGCAAACCCATTACTGATAATCGAACGCAGCTCATGCTCCAATCTCTCTGAGACCTGTGCGGGCAGATCTTTCCCGTACATGGCATGCGCCTTCCGGTAGCAGATATCCCGGAGATCCTGATCCGAATTGGGAATGACCGGCGGACACTTATCGATCATATCTGCTATCTTATTCGTATTTTCTACCACTACCTCCATCGCTTTCTCCTCGCCGAGGTAAGAAAATTCTTCCAGCATCTCGTCTGTAGTGCGGAGATAGAGAGGCGGCTGCTTCTCGTCTTTCATCCCCTGCCCCGCCTGCAGGATAGAGCGGTAAATGGCGTCATCCGGATCCAGGAAATGAACGTCGCAGGTGGCGCAGACTGGTTTATTATACCTCTCGCCGAGGCTGACAATGCGCCGGTTCATCTCCTTTAAATCCGCCCACGTGTTCATATTTTCGTAGAGCCTTTTCTCTGACTCCAGCATAAATCCGTTATTCCCCACGGGCTGGATCTCCAGATAATCATAAAAATCCACCAGTTCCCCGATGCGGTCGTCATCGGCGTCATCTAAAAGGGCCCGGTAGAGCTCCCCCGCCTCGCAGGCCGAGCCGACGATCAGTCCCTCCCGCCACCGCATCAGCTGGCTCTTTGGAATCCGAGGACGGCGGAAGAAATAATTCAGATGCGCCATGGAGACAAGGCGGTACAGATTCACACGCCCCACTTCATTCTTGGCCAGAATGATAGCGTGGTAGTACGGTTTTTTCCGTATGATCTCCGGGGCGGAGTGAGTCCTCTCATACAGGGCCCTGAGATCCCGGATCCCCTGCTTTTCCAGATGGACGATCATCTTCTCAAAAATCTCTGCTGTGGCCTCCGCGTCCTCTACCGCCCGGTGATGGTTTATGAGAGAAACCTTCAGCGCTTTTGCCACACTGTCCAGCGTGTATTTTGCCATATGGGGAAACAGCACGCGGGCAATCCCCACTGTATCCACCACAGTAAATTCTGTGTCAAGCCCCTGCTCGGCTCCTTTTTTACAGATAAAGCTGTAATCAAACTGGGCGTTGTGGGCCACCAGCACACAACCCTGACAGAACGCAAGAAACTCCGGCAGAACCTCCGTGATCTCTTTTGCCTCTTTTACCATATCGTCTGTGATCCCGGTGATTTCCGTAATCCGCGGCGGAATCGCCACTTTCGGATTGACAAACACGCTGAAACGGTCCGATATCTTCCCCTGTTCCACTTTCACCGCACCAATCTCGATAATCCGGTTTCTAGTAGGAGAAAACCCTGTCGTCTCCAGGTCAAAAACAACAAAGGAATCCTGAAGCGACTGGCCCTTTTCGTTCTGCACCGCATCGTCCAGATCGTCCACCAGATACGCCTCACAGCCATAGATAACTTTAAAATCATCTCTCTCAATAGCATGTTCCGCGTCCGGAAAAGACTGTACAACGCCGTGGTCGGTGATGGCAATGGCCGGGTGCCCCCACTGCTGCGCCCGCTTCACCATCTTTTTCGTATCCGTCATGGCGTCCATATCGCTCATCTGGGTATGGGCGTGCAGTTCCACCCGTTTTTTCTGCGCCGTGTCTGACCGCCCTGCCCGGAAATTGCTGATCTCTTTCATCCCGGCCAGGTTTCCGATGCGGATTTCCTTATCATAAGTATCAAAAGAAGCCACCCCCTTGAGGCGGATAAAATTTCCTTTTTTCACAAACTCAAACAGCGAGAGCTCCTCTGCCTGGTCCTTGCGGATAAAGAGCTTGGCGATGATCGTGTCCGTGAAATCAGTGACCGCAAAGGTCACGATCAATTTCTCTCCCTTGATCTCCCGCTGGTCCACACTGCGGATCATGCCGTCGATGACCACCTCGCCAATCTCGTCGATGATCTCCTTGATGGGGATCACCTCTCCCTCCACATTTCTCCCGTAGAAAACAGAGGGGTCTTTCGCGGGTTTCCGATAGTTGCTCCGCTTCGGAACAAATGGTTTCTTTGCCGGGACAGACCCGCCGGACACAGCAGCCCCACCGGATGGAGCCGCCCCCGCCGGGGCCTGCGCCCCGCCGGGATTCTCCTTTTCTTCCTCCTCTGCCGGCCTCACCATGCGGTACACCTCCGGCTCCGTCTGCCGTTTCCTCTCCCTCTTTTTGTAGTCAAACTGTATCTCCACATCCCGGTCAAAACGCCTCTTGAGCCTCGTGGCAAAAAAATCCCGCATGGCCCCGCTTCTCTCGCGGCACAGAAAATCATCATCGCAGACTAGCGTCAGCGTATCTCCCTCCACCGCAAAAGGCTCGCTGCAGAACTTCATATAATCAATCGTATTCTGCTCCCTCAGTTCTTCTTTCAGGGAATCGCCGCACATCTCCATGAGCCGGGTCAGATCGTACTCGTCAGCAAAGGGATAGCTCATCTCCAGTTTTGGACGCAGCCCGAGACGGCGGAATACCTGCTTGTACAATTTCCGCTCCATATTTTTTCCCTGACGGTATGTAATAAGCTGGTCACATCTCAGATAGATGAAGACCAGCATCTTTGTTTTGGACGCACTTACCTTTTCCACCTGTGAGCCCGAAAATATTTCACATAACTTATCATCCGCGGACAAATCCGGAAATGCTTCAAAAAAATGAACCACAATACCCTCTCCGTTTCTTATTTCCAGTTCTTAAGTTCCTCCCGGAGCGTACCGAGAAGCTCTGCCTCCGGCACCTTTTTCACAATCTCACCTTTTTTGATCAAAAGGCCCTCACCCACTCCGCCGGCGATGCCGATATCGGCCTCCCTGGCCTCACCGGGGCCATTTACCGCACAGCCCATAACCGCCACTTTGATATCCAGGTCAAATTCACTGACCATCTCCTCTACCTGAGAGGCGAGTGTGATCAGATCGATCTGCGTCCTTCCGCCTCCTGGACCGGATCTCCGGTCAGAGAGACCCGGACCGTGTCACCGATGCCCTGGTACAAAATCGTTCCGAGCCCGACAGCAGACTTTATGCTCCCGGAATAAACGGTTCCAGACTCCGTGATCCCCACATGGAGTGGATAGGAAGTCTTCTCCGCCAGGATCTCATGGGCGCGGATACACATCAACACATCCGATGATTTTATACTGATGACAAGATTATCATAGCCCATATCCTCAATGAGCGCCACTTTGTCCAGCGCGCTCTCCACAAGCCCCTCTGCCGTGACGCCGCCGTATTTTTCCAGCAGATTCTTCTCAAGGGAACCGCTGTTCACGCCAACGCGGATTGGGACACCACTCTCCCTGCAGCAGTCCACCACTGCCTGTATCCGTTCTCTGCTCCCAATATTGCCGGGGTTTATGCGGATCTTATCCGCGCCATTCTCCACGGCAGCTATGGCAAGTTTATAGTCAAAGTGAATATCCGCCACAAGGGGAATGTGAATCTGCTCTTTGATCTCCCGGAGGGCACTTGCCGCCTCCATCGTGGGCACTGCGCTCCGCACAATCTCACAGCCCGCTCTCTCCAGCGCGAGGATCTGCTCTACTGTGGCCGCCACATCTTCTGTCTTTGTATTTGTCATAGACTGTATCGCAACAGGATTCCCCGCCCCGATCGCCACACCGCCGATCGCCACCTCTCTCGTCATCTTTCTCGCTCCCATGCACACTCTCCTTTTCTGACACATCTCACTGTGATACCCCGGTACAGATGATTCCCGGACCGGTCACTCACACCATCCGCTCTATTTAAACAATTTCAGTACATCACTGAACAAAATAAATACCATAAACGCCATCAAAAGCATAAATCCAGCCATGTTGACATATGCCTCCGCTTTTGTGGGCAGGGGCTTTTTGCGCACCCACTCAATAAAGAGAAACAATAACCGTCCGCCATCCAGCGCAGGAATCGGGATCAGGTTCATAACCCCAAGGTTGGCCGTCAAAAGAATACTGATCGTCAGAAGGCTGAATATCACATTGGCCACACTCTCTTTCGTCAAGTGTCCCTGTTCGTCCTTTCCCGCCTTTGCGCCAGCCTCCACATTTTCACTCACTACTTTCACAATGCCCACCGGGCCGGAGATATCTTTCATACCCACCTTGCCCCGGACCATCCACCAGAGACTCTGCAATGTCGTGCTGATATAATATTTTACCGTGTAAGCCGAATACTTAGCAGTCCCCCAAATGCCGGTCCTCACATTCTTTCCATAGGAAAAGCCCAGCATGTACTCCTGCCCGCCGCTCTCATTCTGCGCAAGCTCCGGTGTGGCTGTCACCGTCTTTTTCTCACCGTTGCTGTCAACACTGATCTCTATCGCCTCGCCGGTAAAAGGATGAAACACCTTATAGTAGCTGATCTCGCCGCTCAGGACAATCTTCTTTCCATTGATCGCCGTGATCCGATCACCAGACTTTACGCCCGCCTTTGCCAGCGGGCCATTTTCCGCCACCTCCCCGACCACTGGCGCACTGTATCCATAACAGCCCACCAGGATGAGGGATAGAAGGAACGCCAGGATAAAATTGAAAAACGGGCCGGCAAATATGATTGCCATCCGGGCAAGGACAGACTTTTTCCCAAAAGCCTTATCATCATCTACTTCCTCCTCTTCCCCCAGCATCATACAAGAGCCACCGAAAGGAAGAAGTTTCCACGAGTAGACGGTGTTCTCATCAAATTCCGGGTGCTCCTCGAAATACTTTGAGGACTTAAAAAATAAGAGCCTGCGCCCGCCCGGCGTCTTCCCCCAGGAAATAAGCCTCGGCCCCATGCCAAGGGAAAATTCGATCACACCGACTTTATTATATTTTGCCACAATAAAATGTCCGAATTCGTGAAATATAATGATCAGACTGAACACGATCAGTGCCAGTAACACATTGCCTATGTTCATGTTTACCTCCGTTTACGTTTTCACATATGCTCCAGGCGGTCATATGTCTCCTGCTCCACAGCGAGTATATCCTCCAGATCCGGATCCGCTATGGGGCTGTGATGTTCCATTGCATACTCAATAATATCATATATTTGTAAAAATCCTATGTCCTTATTCAGAAATTTTGCCACGGCATACTCATTGGCCGCATTCATAACCGTTGGCATACTTCCGCCAGTCCGCCCCGCCTCTACCGCTAACGGTATGCCGCGCAGCACTTCTGTATTCGGCTTTTCAAAATGGATTTCCGCAATTTTCTCAAAATCCAGGCGCTCCCCGCCAAGAAAGACACGGTCAGGATAATACAAAGCATACTGGATCGGCAGCCTCATATCCGGCGTCCCGAGCTGGGCCATCACTGCACCGTCCCGGAATCCCACCATGGAGTGGATGATGCTCTGGGGCTGCACCAGCACATGGATCCGGTCAAAATCGACATCAAAGAGCCATTTTGCCTCAATGATCTCCAATCCTTTGTTTAACATAGTGGCAGAGTCCGTCGTAATCTTCTTTCCCATCGACCAGTTCGGGTGGGCCAGCGCCTGTTCCACTGTCACACGCTCAAGCTCACCGCGGCTTGTATTCCGAAAGGGCCCACCGGAGGCCGTGAGATAGATTGTCTCAATCTGATCCTTTTTCTCCCCGTTCAGCGACTGGAAAATAGCGGAGTGCTCACTGTCCACCGGCAGGATCTTCACGCCGTGCTCCGCCGCCAGCGGCATAATGATGTGCCCCGCCGTGACAAGCGTTTCCTTGTTCGCCAGCGCGATATCTTTTCCGGCCTCAATCGCCCGCATAACCGGCCGGAGTCCGATCATCCCCACCATAGCGGCCACCACAGTATCCACCTGCGGCAGCGTCGCCGCCCGGACAAAACCATCCATGCCATACCATATCTCACAGGATATCTCCGGCATATTTTCGCGCAAAAAATTTCTCAGCTGATCCGCTCTCTCCTCATCTTTCATAACGGCACAGGCCGGGGAAAACTCCCGGATCTGCTCCGCCATCCGCTCAACATTGCTGCCCGCAGTCAGGGCAGCCACCTCAAAATCCCCCCGGTTATTCCTCACCACATCCAGGGTCTGCGTGCCAATCGACCCCGTCGATCCAAGTATCGTTATTTTCTTCATCCTATTCTCCCAACTTTGTACATTGACGAAAAACACTTACTGTCTTATATAGGAGGCCAGCTCCAGAAGATAATACACAAAAGGCGCCACAAAGATCACGCTGTCAAAACGGTCCAATACCCCGCCGTGGCCGGGGATGAGATCACCGTAATCCTTTGTGTCATAGTTCCGCTTAATAGCAGAGGCGGCCAGATCACCATACTGGGAGATCACTGCACTGACAAGTATGATTGCCGGAAACACAATTTTCGGGCTGAATAAAAACATCTCTCGAAAGGGGAAAAAACAGGAATAGATAAAGCCGATCAGAACAGCGCCCACCACTCCTCCGATACAGCCCTCCCATGTTTTATTCGGGCTCAACTCTGAAAAATGATGTTTTCCCACCGTTCTCCCCACCACGTAAGCACAGGTGTCGGAACCCCACGAACCAATAATGATCAGCCACACAAGCCAGTTCCCGGCCTCCAGCGATCTGGTCTGATAGATAAAGGACAGCAGGACACTCACATAGAACAGCGCAAACATAGTTTTTGCCACCTGGTCAACCGTATATTCCGGATATCCTGCCACATAAATTACAAGCAAAGAGATCAGTGCAAGAACCAGCAGGGCAAAAGTCCACCGCCCCAGTCCAAGGCTGAGCAGCACATAATAGAACACCGTTCCCAGATATGCCGCCACTGCCATAGGATGCTTTTCCATCTGAAATACACGGAGCAGCTCGTAGACGCCAACCAGGGATAAAACCCCCAGCGCCGCCGCCAGCCACGCATTTCCCACATGTAAAATGATGATTGCTGCCACAACCAGCACCACACCGCTGATCAAGCGTGTTATAAACATCTAAACGCCTCCATAACGGCGGTCGCGCGCTCTGTAATACGCAATCGCCTTTTGCAATTCCTCTTTATTAAAATCCGGCCACAGAACATCTGTAAAATAAAACTCTGTGTAGGCCAGCTGCCACAGAAGAAAGTTTGACACCCTCTCCTCCCCACTGGTCCGGATCAGAAGATCCGGGTCCGGAATCTCTCTGGTATCCAGATACCCCGAAAACATTTGCTCTGTAATATCTTCGGGATCCACCCTGCCCGCTGAGACGTCACGGCAGAGCTTCCTCATACCCCTTATCATCTCATCCCGGCTGCCGTAATTTAACGCTACCTGGAAATGGAGTCCTGTGTTATCTTTCGTCGCCTCCTCCAGTTCCACGATCTGCCGCCTCAGATCTTCGTCCAGCAGCGTGACATCTCCGATCACCTTCACGCACATATTATTTTTTGTACTTCTTTTTATACAATCCTTTAAATAGGAACGCAGCAGCTTCATCAGGGCGTCCACCTCTTTTTGGGGGCGTTTCCAATTTTCCGTGGAAAACGCGTAGACCGTCAGATATTTGATGCCCAGATTCCATGCGTCCTCACAGATCTGCTCCACCGCCCTGGCACCGGCAGCATGGCCGGCCTTTCTCGGCATCAGCCTCTTTTTCGCCCATCTTCCGTTGCCATCCAGGATGATGGCCACATGGTTGGGGGCTTCCAGCTCTGAACGATCCATCGTCATCCTCCACTGTCTCTTTTACAAAACAAGGGACAGAATTTGGATATACTGCTCATTGGCAAATTCCACGATACAGTATACAACTGTCCCCATCACATATGTTTTAAACTGTCAAAACCTCATCTGATTTACTCTCAACCGCCTTGTCGATCTGAGCAATGAATTTATCCGTCAGTTTCTGGATTTTATCCTCTGTCTGTTTCTGCTCATCCTCAGAGATCTCATTTGCCTTTGCCGCTTTTTTTGCCTCATCGTTGGCGTCCCTGCGGATGTTGCGGATAGCTACTTTCGCCGCCTCCCCTTTTTTCTTCACATCCTTGACAAGCTCCTTCCGTCTCTCCTCTGTGAGCTCCGGGAAAACAAGGCGGATAACCTTGCCATCATTGGCGGGGGTGAGCCCGAGATCCGATGATAGGATCGCTTTCTCAATATCTTTGATCAGGCTCGAATCCCACGGCTGGATCTGGATCATCCGGGCCTCCGGGACTGAGATATTTGCCACACTCTGCAGCGGAGACATTGAACCATAGTAATCCACCTGTATCTTGTCGAGGATTCTCGGATTTGCACGCCCGGCGCGGATCGATGTATATTCACTCTCCAGCGTGGAAAGCGTCTTTCCCATTTTATCTTCATATATGTCGAGTTCCATACTTCATTCACCTCCATTCCTATGTCAGTCCACCGTGATGACCGTTCCCCGGCAGACGCCGTTTACCGTATTGACAATACTGTTTTCCCCGTCCAGCCCAAACACGAGCATCGGCATCTTATTCTCCATGCAGAGAACAGCGGCAGAAAGATCCACAACCCCCAGCTTGTTATCCACGATATCGCGCATAGACATTGTGTCATATTTTTTTGCATCCGGATTTACCGCCGGATCAGAGTCGTATACGCCGTCAATGGACTTCGCAGCCAGGATCACATCCGCCTCAATCTCAATGGCCCTGAGAGCAGTGGCCGTATCCGTCGAAAAATACGGATGTCCTGTGCCTCCGGCGAAAAACACGGCCATACCCTTTCCGAGATATTTATTCACCCTGTCCTTGGAAAAAAGTTTCGTAAAGGATCCGCAGGAAAACGGAGTGAGCACCTGGGTCATAAGCCCGACGGAACGGCATATTTCCGACATATAGATACAGTTCATCACCGTGGCCATCATACCGATCTGATCTGCCTTTGTCCGGTCGATCGTCTCACTGGACCGGCCTCTCCAGAAATTCCCGCCGCCAATCACGACAGCCACCTCGACGCCGCTGTCCACCAGCTCTTTGATCTGCTCCGCCACCGGCACACAGATTCCCTCGTCGAAACCGGTTCCTTTCTCCCCCGCAAGCGCCTCGCCGCTCAGCTTGAGGAGAACTCGCTTATACTGTCCCATATTTTCCTCCAGATTTATTCAAAGAATGTATTCAGATCCACATCGGCAAACTGCAGGCTGCAGTGGCCGTCAATCACAGCCCCGCTGTTCAACTGGATAGATTTTGCCTTGACACTTCCCTTGACAACTGCCGTGGAATCAATCACAACCGGACCATTTACCTCAATATCGCCCTTTACTGCTCCCGCAACAACGACAGACGTACAATTGATATTGCCGATCACAACTGTCCCCACATCAATCTTAACAATTCCCTTACTGTTGATATCGCCTTCCAGACGCGGCGTATTGACATAAATCTCCGATGCAATCGTATTTCCGGCAACGCGCCCGGTAATCGTCAGTTTGCCCTGGCACTCGACATCGCCCTCGATTGTACCTTTCACAACCAGTGATGTGTCAGATTTAATGCCGCCGCTGATGGTCGTTCCCTTAGTAATAACAGTTACTTCATTTGGATTTTCGTCATCCACTGACGGATTCGTAATCTCTGGTTCCATTGTACTCATTGTTCTGTCTCCCTTCATATCTACTTCTCTTGCAAGTTTCGCAGCGTCATATCCTGAAAAATCATGGATCGGTTCAGGCATAACTACTTCTTCTACAGGTAATTCCGCCTGCTTTGGAGCGGGCTCTTCCTCTACAGCCGGTTCTTCCTCCGGCTCCTCCGGCAAGAGCTCGAGCACTTCCGGCTCCTCGTCCGCCGTCTCTTCTGCCACAGGCTCTTCCACCGGTTCTTCCGGTGCGGGCTCCGAAGCAATGACATCAATTCCTGCCTCTTCCGCCAGAGCCGCCCTCGCAGCAGCCGCAACGTCAGACGGAGAGAGTTCCCCGCTCTCTTCCGGCGCTGATATTGTGTCATCCAGAGACTCGCTCAGCTCATCAAGCGACTGGGCAATGTCTTCTTTTAAATCTTTAAAAAAGCTCATATTAAATCCTCCTGCTTTACTGGTTGTGCCGAATGGTTACAGTATCTGAATCAATAGGCAGCAACTCATATTTCTTTTCTTTCAGTGTCTCAATGATCGCCGGAAGGGTCTTCACCGTCAGAGGTTTATCTGCCGAATCGTACATCAGTACAACGGCAACATCAAAACCGGATATATCATTTATGATTTCCTTTATCATTTTTTTTTCAGATATCCTTGGATTCTTTCCCTCCGGACTCAGTACATTCCAATCAATGTAAGTCAGATTTTTCTGTTCCAGAACACTGACCAGCTCGTGAAACGGCACTTTCATGG
>CANRMO010000068.1 GCA_947631755.1 uncultured Lachnospiraceae bacterium
CAAACAGATAAGGTTTGAACGGAAAACAGGCGTGAAGCCTTGAAAAATCAATGGTTTTTGAGGATTAGATAGTTAAAAAATAATTTTAAATTTCCCATATTTACTCCTTCCCCGCTCTGGCCAGCACAAAGCTGGCAGCAGAGCGCATCTGTTTTATTCGTGATTATTGTTACATTGTCATAAATGCGGGTATCATGATAATACCCATCACCAGCCCCAGCATTAACATCATCGGAAAAAGCAGTTTTGTTCCCGCTTTCTCTCCGAGCTGAAGCGCTCTGTCCTTACGCTGCTGAAGGGCTTCAAGTGATTCCTGTTCCAGAATACAGATGATACCCTCGGCGCCTTTTTTCAAATTCTGCGTGACTATCGACGAAAAGCGCAGATAGGGCAGAAGACGGCATCTCTGTCCAAAACGCTCCATCGCCTTTACCTCTGAGATGCCATCGTTCATCTCCTGCTGCATGATACACACTTCCTCATAGACGTAGCGGAGCTCTCCCCCGTCTCCCCGGTCTCTTTCATACTCCGCCGCAAGGCGCTCCACGCACTTACGCAGTGTCAGCCCCGCGCTGAGCAGGAGCATAATCTTATTCACAAATCCCGGGTGATCCCGCAGCATCTGTTCCTCCCTTTTCTGCAATCTGGCTCTCTGCTGTTCCCTCCAGAAAAATGGCAGTGCAAGGCACAGGCCCAGTACCACAAAAACAGGCGTGTAATTCTTTTCCTGTCCCGTCGTCTGATACGCCACATTCGTTTCTCGTACCTTTTGGGGCAGCCGGACGGTCTCCTCCGCAGACTGGCGTTTCACCGCCTCCTTTAGAGCTTTCCGCACCTCCCGGACCTGCTGTTCTCTTTTTGAGAAAACTACCGGTTCCAGATGCACCATAAAATAAAAAGTCTTCTTCCAGTTGCGCCACCCGGCCTCCAGCATGATTTCCGTATCTGCCCCCTCTTTTGGTATCTGGCTGGCCTTTAATTTCCCGTTGTCTTTAAAGTAATCCTCATCATAAGTCCACTCCAGGGCGACCCCGGTATCCGGAACCTGTTTCACAAAACAGAGCGGACGGCTGATCTGCTGTAGCGACTTGTTTTCCCCGGGAAGAGTCTTATCCACATAGGCTTTAACATTAGCCTCCAGCTCTTCTTTTTCTCTGTCCGTAAACTCGCGCACTTTCACATCCACTGACATCTCTTCCTGCCACTGTTCCGTGCCGTCATCCCCTGTCACCTCCAGAGACAGTGTTGAATCTTCCTCCTGCCTTGTCACGGAGTAACCGTCTGTCAGAATGCTGTCTTCCGTACTCTCCATGAGACAAATAATCCAGACAACCCCCGCCAGTATCAAAAGAACTACTGTCAGGACAGCTCTCTTCCCCCAGATTTCCGCCAAAATCTTGTTCCGGTCCTCACGCGGGTACAGAACACCCACCGCATCGTCTGCCGCGCTCTCTTTGCAGAACAGTCTCCTCAAATGACATTTATTGAGGATAAACGCACCAACTTTATATTCCCATCCCATATTCTCCCCCCTTCGTTATGCACCCTGTTCCATTATCGATATGCCTTTTGCCTACTCCCTGATATCAATGATCTTCCTGCTCCAGCAGACGCTCACAGCATAGACCACAAGTGCCGCAGTCATAAAGAGCCGCCCCGTCAGCCCACTGTAAAGCGGTGACAGAAATCCGGGAGAGAACACCTGCATGTACACTATGATGAGCAAAGGGATCACCATCATACAAGTGGACTCCATTTTCTTTCCTGAGATCATTGTGCGGATCTCCCTCTGGACATCCACTTTCTCCCCGATATTGTCCGCAGTTCTCTTCATAACCCTCACAAGGTTTCCGCCACTGCGCCTTGCCGTCGCATAAATCTGGGAAAATGTAATAATATCCTCCAGGCCGCTCCGTCTGCCGAGATCCAGAAACAATTGATCCAGCGGCTGCCGCAGCATAAGCTTTTGCTGCATATCCTTTAATTCCAACAGAATAGGGGTCTCTTTCCCATACATCAGCATCAGGTCCCGATAAGCCTCCTGAACCGCATTGTCCATGGAATACCCCGCCACCAGGGCAGATACAAAGCTGTCCATCGCATCCTTAAACTGCAGCATCAGCTCCCACTGCCTCTTTTTTGCCAGCTCGCCTCTCTCATACAAAACAAAGAGAACTCCCCCGATGGCAGAAACCGCCAGACATCCCGGTATGCTCCAATAAAACAGATACAGAATGACAAAACTCCCTGCATATCCCATCACGCCATAGCGGATGATCTCACCCCTTGACATATGATATGTATTGTAATCCACTACACACTCACCCCGGCTCTCCGGCATTTCTCCTCTGCCCTCAATTTGTTTCCCGTAGCTCTGAGCCGGCCGACCACACGCCCGTCTTTCTCACCCTCCTCACGAAAGAGATAGAGGGGCGATAACTGTATTTTCCCGTCAACGACTTCCCCCACCTCTGTCACTTCCAGTACCTTTCTGGATTTGTCTCTCAGCCTGCCAAGGTGCACAACCAGGTCAATTCCCGACGCGATCTGCTGGCGTATCGCGGCAAGTGGGATATCCAGTCCCATGAGAACAAGCGTTTCCAGCCGGTTCAACATATCGGCCGGACTGTTTGCATGGCCTGTAGAGAGGCTTCCGTCGTGCCCCGTATTCAGCGCAGACAAAAGATCGACAGCGGCGGCATCACGGATTTCCCCCACAATGATCCGATCTGGACGCATTATAATAAAAAGACAAAAAAATAAAAGAGTGTCGGGATGTGATCAGCCCCCTGCCACTCTTTTATATTCTCTTTGTATTCTTTTCTTATTGTTTCACCGACTTCATTTCCCTCAATTTTTCAAGCAGTAACTTCTCGCTCCATGCCGGTGGATAGCGTTTCCCTGCTTCCCAGTTTTCAATTGTCCTTTTTGGGATCTCGAATATCCTGGACATTTCAGCTATCGAAAGCCCCGCAGCCATCCGGGCTTTCGTGATCTTCGTCTGAGGCTCACAGCCCATGAAAAGCTCCGCGCTGCCCTCGTCTTTCTCCAATCTTCCAAAGCCATCCGGAACAAGGTGGTATACACGGAACAGGACTGGATCTCCCTTACTATCTTTCTGCTCCTCTTCATCAAGTCCGTCCCACGCCTCTTCCGCTGCCTTTTCGGCATCATCCGCCTCAATCTGTTCCCATCCACACATCGTATTCCATTTTTTCACGCTTTCAAAATCTTTTCCGTATGCATATTCGACGCAGTATTTATTTAATATCTGTCCATTTGAAACCCATTCCTTGAGTGGAGTTCGGTCAAAATCAACATCCCCGCTTTCAGTCACATTTACAAGCGATATATCAAATTGTGTGCGGCTCTCCTGGTCATTTTTTGTCTTCCTTTTCCACTCCCGTTCTGCCACCATGACCGCCTCCTCATCCGTCTTTACATCCAGAATTTCAGTAAAGCAATCGCCATGATTTATTTCGTCAAAAATAACATATTTTTTTAAAATCTCATCAGTCTCTTCCCATTCATCTGGATTCCAGTCAAAGACATCCTCTGCAGATTTATCACACTCTGACGCCACCTCTTCTGCTGTCCGGCAGTCCTCCATATCCCCGCAGGCCATCCCGAGGGCCTCGTCCAGCGTACCGCATCCAAGTGCGACAGCCCTTTTCTTCTCATCCACAAAAATGAGAACATTGTTGTCTTCTGATTTTGCAAAAAATTTCCTCATAAAATCCACCTTTCCTTTCATTAAATAAACTGTTTCCAGAAATCACTAAATCTTTCTACTGCTTCATCATAACTTTCAATGAACAGTGTTTCGTAATGGGATTCGCTTTCCTCACCATACCCCACTTCATGCTCAACCAGCACTGATTTAGGAACCCACATGGTCTTTCTGGAATTGCAGCCGATGTCCAACATCGCATAGACAGCCTTTTCTGTTTCTTTTAAAATGGCAAACACATCACACATCTCAATGTTTTTCTGAACCTCATTTGCAACTTTGTTTGCAAACCATTCTTTTACTGAATAACTCATGCCCTTTTTCATAACTTTTCACCTTTCAACCAGATCGGCTGTCCTTTCCTTTAATCTGATTTCATTATACCACCCATTGGGTGGTATGTCAACATGTTTTTTTATTTTTTTTATAAAAAAATGCATCCCAGCCATGTTACAAGCCAGGGTGCACTCATTCCTTAAATGCTTTTCAGCAGTCTCTTCTTTAATTAAAATATATAATTGATGTTATACAAATCAATCATATGCCTTTTCTTATCCATTCCGCGGAAAAAATTAAAGCAATTGCTGCACACAATTTCTGCAGTTTTTGCAAATTTTTCAATGATTTCATCCCCTGCTTCTTCTAACCCGTTATTGCCATAAATATTGGCTGAAAAACCACACCACTCAACCATCTTTTCAACAGATTCCGAAAGCTCTAATCTCTCCTTGAATATCTCTGGAATAAACACCCTCTTAATCCGTTCTGGATCAGCTTTCGGAATCGTATATTCGATATAGTCATCTTTATGCACATCATTTTCTGAAAAGCTGGACTTTTCAGCACTGTCAACCTCAACTTCCAAAAGTGCTACGCCATATTGGGGGAAGGCGTTTTCTTTTCCCTCTATCGGGCTAAAAAGATAAACGCAATCTGTAGGGTTATTCGCCCTTTTATCATCATCCCAGTTGTTGTTTCTGGATTCATCAAGGCTTAACAAGCCTTGATTTAAAATGCTGTCTAAATCACATATGTCAACATTCTTGTAAAGCCTCATATCGTCCACCTTTGCGGCTCTGCCGTCCTTTCGTTTTTTTGTTTGATTTATTTTTGTTTATCTGCTATACTGTTTTTACAGTTGGGGCGGTGACAAGCCCGCCCTTTCTGTTAATCCCTTGGGGCTGATTTATTCAGCCTCTTTTTCTTGCTTCTTCTTTCCCTCGATTGCTTCTATGCACTCCACAATCTTATCGTTGTCAAATCCCTGTGACCTCAACCAGTCAATCAGGTTTAATATTTCTCTTGCTGTCATCTGCTCCATATTCCGCTCCTTTCCCCTTTAGGTTTCGCTTGCCCTCTGCCTATCGGATATTAGTTCATTGTTTCCCTTGAACTAATTATATTATACATTATTAAACTATGCTTGTCAATAGTTTATTAAACTATTCTTTTATTTTTTCATTCGTTCCAATTCTTTTTCTACACAATCCAGCACAAAAGCGGATAGTTTCATATTTTTAAATTCAGCCGCTTTTCTAAATTCTTCTTTTTTCCCTTTTGGAGCCATTACTGTAATACGGTCATAATTATCTTTTTGATACTTTGCTATATAGGATAATTCATCTTCTTTTTTTGCAAATGCCACATTTACACCCTCTTTCTGATATTCTATTTATAATATCATATAATATTAAACTATGCTTGTCAATATCTCTTTTAATTTCTATTATCTCCACTTTGAAAAAAATTTTAAATTTATTAAACTATGCTATTGGCATTATTATTAAACTATACTATATTAATATCAGAAACAAACAACAGTCAAACATAAAAACTGAATAAAACATCTGGAGATGCCAACGAGAGAAAGCAGTATTAACGGCCTGGCGAAATGAACCGGAACAGATAAAGCCGAAACGCTCTTCGGAGCGTCCGCAGGAACTGCCCCACCCGCGCCTCCAATCCTTAAAACAAAAAACACCCGTAAAGCCTGCAATAGCTGCCAAGCTCCACGGGTATTTTTACAAATTAATCTTAAAAAGAGTTGTCTTAAATGCTTTTCAGCAGTCTCTTCAGCGCCTTTTTCCCGACGCTTCCAGTCTTTTTCCAGCCGAGAGATTTCCTCCACTGATTAACCGCCTTAGTGGTCTTCTTCTGCCAGTCCCCGTCGATCGCGCCGGTGTAAAAACCTAACTTTCTCAACGCACGCTGGATCACTTTTGTGACAAAGACCGTATTCTTTTTTTCAGAAAAAACCTTGCCGAATGATCCCTTCACCTGAAAGTGCGGGGAATCCGGCGAGTTCGCCCAGTTCGCCCCCGCTTCAAATCCATATCTGGTCATGATCTCAACAATCTTCTTTGTGTCCTTATCCTGGGCGCTCCAGATCGCTTTCCCGCCCCTCACAGGAATCACATCGACCGCTTTCCTCTGGATATGTATGCTGTTTAATGTCCAGGTTACTTTGTTCCCGGACCGGGCATATTTTTTCGCCTTTGCCGCCGGAACCCCGGCCGCCCTGCACTGGGCCGCTGTCCGCCCCTGTCCATAGAGATAATACTGCCGTTCTTTCGGGCGATAAGTCTCCACCACAAGCGGCATCACTCCCTGGCGTTTGATCTCTGCCAGGGCCGCGGCAAGCATTATCTGGACCAACACATTTAATTCTTTTTTATCCCTACACTGGTCTGTCACAGCCATATTACCACATCTCCTTTTCTCTGTTTTTGAAAAACTCCGCTGCCATGTTCCATACGGCAGACACCCCCGCAGCTGCCGCCGGAATAAACACAGCTGTCAGTATCCTCTTCGCAGATTCCGCATCTGTAATCCCGGCCAGCTGGTCAAGGCTGGCCGTGGCGATGAACGCCTGCACAAATGTCTTCGCCGCCCTCATGGCTACGTCTTTCCAGTTAATTTTTTTCATGGTATTCCCTCCTCGTTATCAAAATCCTAATCTTGCCGCCACAGCACCTATGATGACGCTGATCACTGCTGTGACCACATACCCTGTTACCTGGCGCCACTTCTCGCCGTCCCGCCCCTCCAGGACCTCCAGCCTTTTCCCCTGCTCCTCCAGCTCTTTCAGCATGTTTTCCATGTTCAAAGCAAGACGCTCAGTAGATGCCGCAAGGTTCGATATCTGCTGGACATTCTTCTCCAGGAGTTCAAGACGGTGGTTCTGGCGGTCGTTCTCCTCCTTGAGCCGTTTGTTTTCAGAATCCATGAGACGCCGGAACTCCTCGTGCTCTTCACGCGATATGCCCTCCAACACTATCACCCCCTTTCCGGTTTTTTTATTAAAAAAAG
Source organism: uncultured Lachnospiraceae bacterium (assembly GCA_947631755.1). Taxonomy (GTDB): domain Bacteria; phylum Bacillota; class Clostridia; order Lachnospirales; family Lachnospiraceae; genus Eubacterium_F. The sequence goes on from CANRMO010000068.1 coordinate 7,040, forward strand.
AGCCTTTCAGCTCCTTTTCTCATAAAAACTTTTACTGCTGCCCACTTGCAGCAGCGCCCTGACCTCTTCGCAGTATCTCCCTGGCACATCTTCTATTGTGATATCCCCGGAAACGATCCGCCGGTAATAAATCTTAGCCATTTTTCCCACCCCTTTCCATCATTTCATACAGCTCACAGAGTGCAGCGTTTACATCCCGCTCGTATTCTGCCTGCTGTTCTGCCAGCTCACAGAGAACCATTTCAATATTCTCGTCTGCACTTGCCTCCAGTTTACGTCTTAATACTTCTCTGGTCGATTCTTCTGTAGGCTCAAAGTATGCCGTGCCGTCCCGGATTACAAAGTCCTGCAGTCCATTGACACACGTTTCATCTATGTATCGGCCATTCGAGAACTCTGTATCAAATCCGTCTAATGAATATTCGCTCCATGCCAGGATCCGGCCGTGCTCATCTGTTTTTGCGTATGCCATGTAAAAACCCTCCTAACTTAAATATTTAACTGTCATACATGTATTTCCAAGGCCGCCATTTATCCCAGATCCGTTGGATACCGATGCATTTGCATACATATAAATGATATCACCCGCGGATACGTTTAAGGCAAACGGCCCTACGGTAACATCTGAAACCCATGTGTGTCCACAATTGTTGACAAGGCTTTGTCCCGAATTTGTTATCTCTGAGCTGTTTTTGTATATTCTCAAAGCATTCGATGCGTATACGCCGTTATACGTATAAAAATTGGCTTTTGCATATACAAGAACAGCGCCTGACTTTGCGCATTTAATTCCGTTGCCTGATATAGATAAATAGGAGGAATAATTGGGGCTTCCTGTATAAGAGACAAGGGCCATTTTTGATACTGCCGTACCCATCGAAGCGTTGTTTTTTAAATAAGCAGTCAGTGCCTTCCCGCTCGAAGCAATGCCATCTAATACGGATTTATTGCTATGAGCATGTTTTTTTGAATTGGCGTCATTCCAGTTAGTGCGTTCATTTTCTGTAATGTGAACAGTAGTATCCCCTGTATGGCTGCTAAGATCTGCCGTATCAGCTTTTCCGCTGAGTTTAGTATCCACCTCAGATTCTGTATAATATCGGTCATCATGCGTGTGGCTGCTTGGTGTAAACGTACCAGGTTTGCCTATTATTTCGCTCCATGAATAACTCGGTTTGCTGCTTGCCTTTGCCCAAGAGTATACATCGGACGCTGGCAGGGAAGTAGGGTATGCTGGTAAATTTCTGCTATGATAAACATCCGCATAAGCATTACCGCTTGAATCATATAGTTTTATCCCCGGAGTTCCATTTAACCCTTTTACGCACAGTGTTCCTGCAACGTCATGATCACCTATAGCTACATCGTCACCGATATTATAAAATTTGTTATTAGCAAAATAAGGCTCTCTTGCATTACTTAATCTGCTGTCATCATTAGCACATTTATTAGACACCGTATTCCACAGCGTTCTTTCTGCGCTTGTAATGTGCTTTACTGTATCACTGATATGGCTATAGGCGGCATTACATTTATCAAGAATTGCCTGTGTGATTGTGTCGAGGATGGATTTATTGCCATGCTCATGTTTTTTCAAATTAGCGTCATCCCAGTTAGTACGTTCACTGTCTGTAACGTGAACAGTAGTATCCCCTGTATGGTTGTTAAGGTCTGCTTTATCGGCTTTGCCACTGAGTTTAGTATCCATCTCATCTTCTGTATAATACCGATTGTCATGCGTGTGGTTTTCTTCCGCTTTGTTAGATACCGTATTCCACTTCTCCCGCTCCTCATCTGTGATATGGGCTAAACCATCTTTTTTGTGCGAATCCATCTCTTCCTTGTTCTTATTTATAGAATCAGACAAATTCCCGCTGATTTTCATCAAATCATCTGCCAGAGCATAGACGCCCATGTTTTCAGAAATAGCAACCTCCAGATTCCGGCCATTTATTAAAATCTGAATCCCATGGATGATCGTATATCTTGAAGATGAATTGGGAAAATAATCCGCCTCTTTCGCCAGACAGAGAAAAGCCAGCACCGGCTCTTCCGATCCGGCCTCTTTTGCATAAATACCCATTTCCCGGATATAATAGGCAGAATCCACGTCCTCATTATCCAGTGCAACTTTCAAAAGCACACAATCCTCACCGCTTATTATGCTTGAAAATCCGTACTGGTTCCGCGGAGCTTTCAATCCAGTCTGTCCAGACAATCTTTTTTTCTCTTCATCTGAATATTCACCTTCCCCGATCACCGCTTTTTCAAACTCAAGGCGGCATTCTCCCGCCATTACCTTAGCCATTAATTTCCTGCCGGATTCCGTCATTACAGGGACATCCCATTTCGACATTGATTCACCCTCCAATCCCAGGCACGCAGATATCTTCTCCGCGCACAACAACAGCGTTCCCGAATTTTAAATTTACAAATTCCTGCATTTCAGATACGACCTCAACCGTATCCAGATTTGATACAGAAGTTTTGATCAAACACAGCATCTCCTTAAACGTATCAAGCGTATCCGGCTTATAAGATGTATCTGCCAGCACTTTGAAATTAAACGGACGGCCGCCATACTCATACCATTCCGTAATTTCCGCTTTTGAAAAAATGGTCTCCACCAGTTTCTGCACGGCCGACACTGTGCCCGCCCGTATATGCCACCCCACTGCATTTCTGATGATCCCCGCCTTGACTTCCTTGTCCAGATCTGTGGAATAAAACTGTGCCCTGAGTTCTGCAGCCATCTCATCCAGCACAGGATCCGGCAGGCTTTCAAGATTCATATAAATTACCGTTCGTTTTGCAAGATCATATATTTTTTTGTGCAAAAGGCTCTGTGCCTCTGCATAGGCTGCCAGTTTTTCCGAATCAAAAAAACTGTCCGGAAGAATATCCGACAGCTTCACACTCCTCAGATCAGTCATCTTCAATCCCTCCAAACAATACATTTTTCGAAACAAGGCAGGCAGCTTCCGTAGAGCCGACTTTTTCAAACGCCGGACAGGCATTAATGACTGCCCTTTTCGCCCCGGCGCTCCTTATTCTGAAGATCAGCTCGTCCGGGTTGATGTCGCGCCCCAGCGCTCCACTCTGCCAATCAGCATATCCCTCAACGGCAGACTCAACAGCGGCCTTGATCTCCGTCACCCTGTCCTTGTCCGATGACGCTACATAGTAGGACAGATCAATTGCATAATCTTTTTTTGCCGGACTGCAGACCTCAACCATGACACCCACAGGTTTTATCTCCGGATCCATCAGATGTTCCCTCAGTGCCTCCCTCTCAGCCTCATCCGGAAGTCTTCCGGCTTTCATTAATATAAATACCTGATTAATGCCGGATGACTCGTCTGACCGGATGAACACATCCGATATATCACTGTTAAACTCCAATATATTTTTCCGCCATCCGGTGACAGTGCCAAGCTGTGACATCTTATCAGGTGATTCAAAAATAGAAACCCTGTATTCATCATCCGTCTCTTCGTCAGCCCCGCCATACGGCTTCACTACATTGATCACTTCGGCAATAAAGCCACTCGGCGTAACGAGTGTGGAAATCTCGCCCACGGAATAGTTGTTTCCAAAAGAGCCCGCTGTTGTACACACACATTCCGTCTCGACAGAAATCTCCCCTGCAGGGATCTGGGCCGTCTCCTCCGTCTCGAAAAAAACCTGGTTATCTGCCGTTACAGACACGCCTGGCGGAATGACCTCCGCGCACTCACGCGCGCTTTCCAGTGAAAAACGCATCCTCACTTTTGCCGGTTCCGCCTGTCTCCTAAGGCAGCCTTTCATCGCCCCCAGATGATCCAAAAACTCCCCTCTGGCATATTTCAACAAATTCATCTTTGCTGCATTGTCTATGTAAAGAAGCATTTGGTAATTCAGCACCGACTGGGCAAGGATCAGCATATACCACGGATCACCCCGCTCCATAGCCAGTTCTTTTCCCGTTTTTTCTTTATAAATATTTTTAAAATTTTCAAGCAGAAGATTTTCAACATCCTCCAGCGTCATTCCGTCAATAAACGACAGGTCGGGAAGTCCGTCAATCTTTTCAATGCTACTCATCCTCTT
>CANRMO010000069.1 GCA_947631755.1 uncultured Lachnospiraceae bacterium
GCCGAGAATGCGAGCCGGTTTTCCCCGCACAAGCACCCGCCCCTTATTAGAGAGATCTCTCTTCATCCCATCCGCATACCCCACCGGAATTGTGGCGACCCTCATCTTCCGGTCCGCCGTAAATGTTCCCCCGTAACTTATGCTCATTCCCGCCGGAATCTCTTTGACATAGGATACGACTGTCTTCCACTGCATGGCAGGCCGCAGGGACAAAATCCGTTTATCAACTGCCCCCGACGGGTAGAGGCCGTAAGTGGCAATGCCGCACCTCACCATATCCAGATTTGCGTCCGGAAATCCTATAATGGCCGCGCTGTTCGAGACATGCTTTAGAGGCACTTTCACCCCGGCCTCCTCCAATTTCCCGACAAAATCAAGATAGGCGTGAAAGGGTTCCTCTGCCGGCAGAATATCCGCCTCATCTGCCCTGGCAAAATGAGTAAATATCCCCTCCAATATAAGATTTGGCATCCGGGATATATCCAATGCCACACGGACATTCTCCTCCGTAGGAAAAAATCCGATCCGTCCCATCCCTGTATCCAGCTTTATGTGGACAGGTGCCCTCTCGCCGAGCAAGGCCGCCGTCTCATTGAGCTTTTCCGCCATCTCAAAAGTATAAACCGTCTGGGATATATGATTCCTTACCACCTGCTCATAGCTGCTCTCGGGCGTGTAGCCAAGAATCAGAATTGTCTTATCAATCCCGTGTTCCCTGAGTTCCAGCGCTTCCTCTGCCACAGCGACGCCATAGGCATCCACAAGGTCTGCCAGCGCATCCGCAACCGGAATCGCACCGTGTCCGTAGGCATCCGCCTTGACGACCGCCATGATCTTCGTCCCCGCTTTTATGTTCTTTCTGACTTCTTTTATATTATGCCGGACCGCCCCAAGATCAACTTCCGCATATGTTCTGTCAAATCCTTCCATGCCAACCTCCCTGTCTTCCGATATCCGTCAGAGTTCACTGACAACTCCCGACATACCCGCTATGAGATCCGATGCCATCAGGCCATAAGTCCCCTTTTGCGGCGCCATCCAGTCGCCGCTGAGTCCATGCCAGTACACGGCAAGTTTCGCGGCCTCAAATGTGCCCATCCCCTGTGCCAGCAGTCCCCCTGTTATGCCCGCCAGCACATCGCCGGATCCCCCGGTAGCCATCCCATTGTTTCCGGACACATTGATGTAACACTCTTTTCCATCCGACACAACTGTGCGTGCATCTTTCTGTGCGATCACACAGTTCCACCTCTCCGCAGCCTCTCTCGTCGTGCCGGGAATATCCGCCTGCAGATCCCCCACCGGAATGCCGGTCAGGCCGCTCATTTCCTTTACATGGGGCGTGAGGATAAAATGATCTGGCAGCCGGTCCGCCACATTCCGGCAGAGCCGGATCCCATCGCCGTCGATTACAGTGGGCACGGTGGCATTTTCCACCACATACCGCACCATCTCCTCTGCCTCCTCCCCCAGTCCGAGGCCCGGCCCGATAACGATGGCATCCGCCCACGCAACGCCCTCTCTCAGTTCCCCTCTCTCTGAAAACAGAATTTCCGGCAGCGTCCCCAGCAAAACATTTCGGTTATTCGCCGTGGAGACGACACGGACCAGTCCGGCCCCGGCCGCATACGCCGCCCGGGCTGCCAGACAAGCCGCCCCAGCCATCGTCTCACACCCAGCGGCGACAAGTACCTTCCCAAAAGTCCCCTTGTGGGAGCGGGGCCTCCTCGCCGGAAACAGCCCCGGCAGATCCTCCGGCTCAAAATAATACATCTGCGGCTGCACCGACTGAACACTCACCGACGGGAACCCGATATCCCCCACGATCACTTCTCCCGCATACGCCGCTCCCGGATACAGGACAAGCCCCGCCTTATTCACACCAAATGTAACCGTACAGTCTGCCCTTACCGCAGTTCCCAGAATCTGCCCGGTTCCTGCATGGATCCCAGAGGGAATATCAAGGGCATAAATCTTCGCGCCGCTCTCATTCATATTCTCCAACACCGCCGCATAGGCATCCCTGACCTCCCTTGAGAGCCCGATCCCAAACACGGCGTCCAGCATTACATCAAACTCCCCGTCTGTGACAGCCGTGAGCGGGAGAACAGGAACCTGGCAGCCCACGGCAATCTCCATCTGCTTTTTCATCTCTTCCGTCATGTGCTCCGGCTGGCCGATCACAGTGACTGCGGCCCTGTACCCCTGCTGACAGAGAATCCTCGCCACAGCCACACCGTCGCCCCCATTATTCCCGGCGCCGCACACAGCGAGAAACCGGCAGTCTTTTTTTTCCCGCTCAATCAAAACAGCAGCTACTGTCATAGCCGCTCTCTCCATCAATACAAGGCTTGGAATCCCCACCGTATGAATGGCGTGGGTATCAATCGCCTTTGCCTCTTTTTCTGAATAAATATACCGCATCTTCCACCTCATTTTCCAGGCTCTCCCCCAAAAAGAGCACAACATCCGCACTCGGGCAGCCAGACCCGGAAACACTCATGCCCCCGCCCCGGACTCCCCGACAACAAAAGCTGTCACAAATTCCTTTGTATTCGAAATCGAGATCTGCCAACGGCTGATCTGTCTCTGCTCCGCTCTTTTCTGTGCCTTTCCTGAGAGCACAACATAGGGTGCCCCCTCTTCATTTCTCAGTATTTCAATCTCCCCCGCCTCAATGCCGTCAAACCCGGTTCCAAGCGCCTTGGCCACCGCCTCTTTCCCGGCAAAATCAGAGGCCGCGCGGCGTCTCCTCCGATCCATCTGCTCAATTTCACGCACAGAAAAAATCCTGTGAAGAAAGTGTTCCCGCTCACAGGCCCGCACAACCCTGCCAATCTCTATCATATCAACACCGATGCCAATAACCATACATTTCCCCAAACCAGGGCAGATCCTGCCCGCCCATGGCTCCTTATTAAAATTTCCCCCGGTCAAAAAGATTCATGATCTCGTGTCCCATCAGCCCGTGCATCAGCGAATACGCGCTGTCACGGCTCTCCTCCAGATCCGATTTCTCATCCGACTTGTCATCCAGCTCACGCTTTAAGAATTTAATATCTTCTGCCAGCTCTCCGATCTGATGCTCCCAGTTACTCAGACGTTTGAAACAATACTGCACACTGAGCACCATCAAATCCTCATTGACTGTCTTGATCTGGGCGGGCAGCCCCATCAGCTCATCGGACTCATTCTCGATCCTCTCCCTTGTCTCGATCAGAAGCCTCTGCTGATTATCTTTCTTTTTCTGGTCAAAATCTGAATCGCCTTTCATGCCGGCGACAATACCGTCCATTAGTTTTTTCTTCGCCTGCCGGAGATCTTTGATCTCATTGACCAGACGTCCCTGCCGCTTGATCAGAGTATTCAGCTTTTGCTCCAGCGCCGCGATGTCCGACGGTTTTTTGCCTTTTGGAAACAGTGTGTACCATCGGTTGTCCAGAACAAGGATCGGCACCTGTTTTCCCTTGAGGGCGGCGCGCACTTCCTTTCCGAACTCATTATTCTGTTGTTTTTTCATGGCAATCCCCCCATTTTCCCGGCAGGACTATGTATCCCTGCTCATTCATGTGGAATATTTGCAATGTTATAGGAGAGGCGCATTAAACTCTCCGCCAGATGGACATTTTCAACCGCCACTGTCTCTGGCAGATCCAGATCCGTCGCGGCAAAATTCCAGAATGCGCGGACACCCAGCTCCATCAACGTCCCGGCGACTTCCGGGGCCTTTGCCCTGGGCAGCGTCAGCGCCGCGATATCTACCGCATTCTCCCGCACAAATCCGGCGAGCTCCGACATATCCGAAACTCTGAGCGCCCCCACCGTTTTTCCGATCTTCTGGGGATCCACATCAAATATTCCGCAGATCCGAAACCCTCTCTTGCTAAAACCTGCATAGTTGGCCAGCGCCTGGCCGAGATTTCCGGCCCCGAGAATGACAACCTGATACTGGCGGTCGAGTCCTAATATCTTTCCGATCTCATTTTTCAGTATCTGGACATTGTAGCCATATCCCTGTTGGCCAAATCCCCCAAAATTATTGAAATCCTGTCGGATCTGTGATGCCGTGACATTCATCTGCTGACTGAGTTCCTGCGATGATATGCGGTCGATCCCCTTGTCCAGAAGCTCACTCAGATATCTATAGTAACGTGGCAGTCTCTTGATCACCGCCGATGAAATCTTCTTTTCCAGCACCGGTATTCCTCCATCTGTCATTATTCTCACTGGAATAAATCCTGTAACTCTTACTTCCATTATACAGAATTGTTAAAATCTTGTCAAACACTGTGGTCACACGAAATCCCCCACAGTTTCAATCAGATTCATGATATCAAACGGTTTTGAGATATGTCCGTTCATTCCACTCTCTATCGACCGTCTTTTATCCTCTTTCATTGCATTTGCCGACAGCGCTACAATCGGCAGATCTTTCACGTCATCCCGGTCGATGGCCCGGATTGCCCGGGCGGCGTCATAACCATTCATAACCGGCATCTGGATATCCATCAGCACCAGGTCATAATACCCCGCTGGATGTTTTCTGACATCCTCTACCGCATCACACCCATCCGTTGCAGACTCAATTTTAAATCCGGCATCTTGCAGAATCTCCACCGCGATCTCACGGTTCAGCTCATTGTCCTCCACAACTAAGATCCTCTTCCCTTTCAGCTGCTCTCTCGAGCGCTTATCCAGCATGTTCTCAAGTTTCCCAGCCGCGCAGTCAGCCGTCCCGTCCGCGATCTTAAACGCCAGCGTGATCGTAAACGATGACCCCTTTCCCTTCTTGCTTTCTGCGACAATAGAACCACCCATCATATCCACAAGATTTTTTGTGATGGAGAGACCGAGCCCCGTCCCCTGATACCCCGATTTCGTCGATGTCTCTTCTCTCTCAAACGACTCGAACATGTGCTGCATAAATTCCTCAGACATTCCGATCCCTGTGTCCGAGATGACAAACCGGTAAGAAATATAGCCGGACTGTACCAGTTCTCCCTGACTCACCTGAACCTTCACACGGCCCTGCTCAGGAGTAAATTTTACTGCATTTCCGATCACATTGGCAAAAATGCGGCGCAGATTCAGCGGATCAGCATATACATTTACCTCTTTTATATCAATATCCGCCGAAAATTCCAGCCGCTTTTCTGACACCTGGGCTCCCAGCATCTCCAGCACAATGAAGAGCTGCTCCTTTATGTTACACGGTTCTGTCTTAATCTGAATCTGCCCGTTCTCAATCTGGCTCATGTCCAGCACGTCATTGATAAGCCCCAGCAGATGTTCATTGGACATTTCCATTTTATCCAGATAATCCGCCAGATGTTCCGGGTCGTTGATATATTTTTTCGCCAGTCTCGTAAAACCAACAATAGCGTTCATCGGTGTGCGGATATCGTGGGAGATGCTAAAGAGAAACGCGGACTTTGCCTGGTTGGCATGCTTTGCCGCATCCAGCTCAAACTCCATTTTAACTCTCGCTGCCGTGGCCGCCTGTATTTTTTCAACCCGTTTTGTAATCGTCTTATATCCGATCACCGCCCTGGTGTACTTATTTTCATCCTCAAGCCTTGCGATGTACATCTGCTCCCACTCTATCTTATTCTTCCCTTCCCGGCGCCGGAAACTGACCGTATAAGAATGTTCTTTTTTCAGTCTTTCCCTGATTGTAGCGATTTCTGATTCCTTAATATAATGCTCCCTGTCCTCTGGCAGCACATATTTCTCAGCAAATTTCCGGAAATACCACTCATAATCTCTCGAACATTCCATATTTTCTTCACCGTTATTTACGATCAATTTGTTATAGCGGTATGGCGTTATCTCATTCCGCTCGAAATCAAGCAGATAAATGGCATTATAATCGACGGAGAGACCCTCGATCACCTCCGCCTTTTTCTTCTCTTCCTGCTGCTCAAGATATTTGTCCGTCACATCATCAATAAACACATAGAAGAGATCGCCTATGCCCTCTGTGTACTCAAAATGCCCATAATCCATGATCCAGCGGATGCTCCCGTCTTTCCGCTTGATGCGGTACTCCAGATAATCCATTTTCTCCTCACTCTCCTGAATCTGTCTGGCAATGGAATCCTCCGCCTCATCAATATCATCCGGGTGCACCATCCCCTTAAATGTATATCCGGTCAGTTCCTTAAACTCGTCCAAAGTTGCACAGCCAAAAATCCGCAGAACAGCTCTGTTTACGTAGATGATCTCCTCGTCGCCATCTGCGCAGTAGACAAAAAAGCCACCTGGCATAGCCTCCGCCATCTGTTGTATAATGGGAAGTGTCTGTTCATTTAAAACCAAATTAAAATCCCCTCTCCGTTTTTTCTCCATGGCGAGTCCCCCCTGATCTGTCATCTGTTTAACACAAATTTTATCATATATAAGCATAAACTGTCTAGTTGCTTTTTTTTGAATTAATGGTTATTATATATCTGTACTGCTTTTACAGAGACAGGCAAAATCTATCTGCAACACTGTATTTTTGGGAGGAAATCATGATCTTAGCATGTAATCATATAGAAAAATCTTTTGCCGGGGAGAATATCCTCGGCGATGCCACGTTCCATATCAACGAACGCGAGCGGGCCGCTGTAGTAGGAATCAACGGCGCGGGCAAAACTACTCTCCTGCGCATTATCGCAGGAGAACTAGACGCCGACAGAGGCGATGTCGTGCGCGCAAAAGATTCCACGATCGGCTACCTGCCGCAGCTGCAGGGATACCACTCCGGCAACACGATCTATGAAGAACTTCTGGCAGTCAAATCAGACGTCATTGAACTGGGGGAAAAAATCCACGGGATTGAACAGGAGATGTCTGAGGCAGAGGGAGAAAAACTGAAAAAACTGCTGGAACATTACCACCGTCTCCAGACAGCTTTTGAGTCCGGCGAGGGATACACGTACAAGAGTAAAGTTCTCGGCGTCATCAACGGTCTTGGCTTTGGCGGTGACGCCATGCACCAGGTCATCGATACCCTGTCCGGCGGCCAGAAAACCCGTGTCGCCCTGGGAAAACTCCTTCTGGCTGAACCGGACCTTCTTTTGCTTGACGAGCCTACAAACCATTTGGATTTAGAATCCATCCGCTGGCTGGAGAGCTATCTCACCTCTTATAAGGGAAGTGTGCTTGTTGTCTCCCACGACCGCTTTTTCCTGGACCGCATCGCGGATAAAGTGATTGAGATCGACCGCGGGAAAGTCACCTCCTTCCCCGGAAACTACAGCAATTATGCTGAAAAAAAAGCCGTTCTCCGCGAAAACCTGATCCACCAATACTATAACCAGCAACAAGAGATCCGCCACCAGGAGGCAGTCATCGAAAAACTCAAATCGTTTAACCGCGAAAAATCCATCCGGCGGGCGGAGAGCCGGGAAAAAATGCTGGATAAGATTGAGCGGATAGAAAAACCAGTGGAATACGAAAAGTCAATCTCGTTTACACTGACTCCCGCGAGGACAAGCGGCAACGATGTGTTAAAAGTCGAAGGTTTTGCCAAATCGTTCGGTGACAGGGAACTGTTCCGGGATATTTCTTTTGACATCAAAAGGGGTGAGAAAGTCGCCATCATCGGCCAGAATGGGACGGGTAAGACCACTCTTTTGAAAATGATCTGCGGCATGGAGAGCGCGGACGCCGGCTCCTCACTCACCGGCGCCAATGTGGAGATTGGCTACTACGACCAGGAGCACCAGATCCTCCACGAAGAAAAGACCATTTTCGAGGAAATACAGGACGATTACCCAGATCTGAACAACACGCAGATCCGAAATGTGCTGGCCGCCTTTCTCTTTACCGGGGACGACGTATTCAAACCGGTCCACCTGCTGAGCGGCGGCGAAAAGGGCCGTGTATCCCTGGCAAAACTTATGCTCTCCAAGGCAAATTTCCTGCTGCTGGACGAGCCCACAAACCACCTGGACATTACATCGAAAGAAATTCTGGAGACCGCCCTCAACAACTACACCGGAACCGTGCTCTACGTCTCCCATGACCGCTATTTTATCGACAAGACAGCCACAAGGGTACTGGATCTGACCGGAAAGAAACTGCTGTCCTATGGCGGCGGCTATTCCTATTATCTGGAGAAAAAAGACACGATGGAACAGATTCATATGGGAGATGTGCCAGAGAGAAAAACACCCTCTCATGCCGCGGATGGTCCCCCGGCCGCACGAAAAGACGAGGCCGGCTCCAAACTCGACTGGAAAGAGCAGAAAGCACTGGCTGCAGGGAGGCGCAAACTGGAAAACCGGTACAAAAAGGTTGAACAGAAAATCGAACAGCTAGAGAAGGAGATCGCCTCTCTCGATGAGGAATTTTCCCTGCCGGAGAATGCGACAGATGCCCATAAGCTCTCGGAACTGAGCGCTGCAAGAGAGGAAAAAGAGAGCGCCCTTACGGACGCTATGGAAGAGTGGGAAGAACTGGCAGAACATTATCTTTCATAAGGATACAGAGATTACTTGTTTTTGTTTGCCTGGAATTGACCGATCGTCTCTGTCACAAGTTTTTTGAACAGCGGCGCAGTCCGGTCCGCCACCGCACTCACTTCCTCGTGGCTTAAAGGTTCTCCGTCACTCCCCCCCGCCATATTTGTGACACAGGATATCCCACAGACTCTCATGCCCATGTGCCTCGCGGCAATGGCCTCCACCGCCGTGCTCATCCCCACCGCGTGGGCTCCCATCATCGCATACATGCGAACCTCCGCCGGCGACTCATAATTCGGCCCGGTAGTCTGCACATAGACGCCTTCTTTCAGCGGGATGTTGCACCGCTCTGCCGTATCCCGGATAATCCGGCGCAGCTCCCTGTCATATATCGTATCCATGGACGGAAATCTCGTCCCCCATTCCCCCACATTTGGCCCAATCAGCGGAGAGGGCACAAAAGAACTGATCTGATCGGTCAGCATCATCAGATCCCCCGGCTCCAGGACAGAGCTGATCCCGCCCGCCGCATTAGTCAGGAATAAGATCTCCGCCCCCAGGGATTTCATGACTCTTGTGGGCAGAACGACATCGCTCATATCATACCCCTCATAGTAGTGCACCCGGCCCTGCATGATCACAACCGGCACATCACCGATATAGCCAAAGACAAAACGCCCCCTGTGGCCCGCCACTGTAGAGACGGGAAATCCATCAATATCCGAATAGTCCACCGCTCCTGCCACTTCTATCTCATCCGCCAGCGCGCCGAGGCCGCTGCCGAGAATCAGCGCCACTTCCGGCACAAAATCCGTTTTCTCCCGGATCTGCCGCACACAATTATCCACTTTTTCCCGAATCCCATTCATATAAACCCTCCAATTTATTTTTCAACCTAATGCCATCACCAGAATTTAAACAGCCGGACAATCCGGATCACCACCCGGTAATACCATGGCTGGAGGTTTTTCTGCGCCTCTTTCAGTTTCTTCCGGATCTCTATATGCTGTGGGCAATGGCTCTCGCATTTCCCGCACTCCACGCATTTGCTTATATCGCTCATTTCTTTCTGCAGGCCGACGATCTGCGTATACTCAAACCGGCCCGCCTTTCTGTTCTCTGTATACATCCGGTTATAACAGCGAAATGCCGTAGGAATATCAATCCCCTGGGGGCAGGGCATACAGTAAGAGCACTCTGTACATCCCACCCGGACATTCTGATTGATCTCTGTCTTAATCTGCTCGATCATGTCAAAATCCTCTTTCGTAAACTCCCCCTCTTTTGCAACAGATGCTGTCCTCACATTCTCTTCCACCATAGAGACAGAGTTCATTCCTGACAGCACGCAAGTCACCTCCGGCTGATTCCAGAGCCAGCGGAACGCCCACTCCGCCGGCGTCCACCCGCGGGCATTTCCCGCTATGGCCTCCTTTGCTTTTCCCGGAAGCAGATCAACCAGTTTGCCACCCCGCAGAGGCTCCATGATAATAACCGGTATCCCTTTTTCCGCCGCTGCCTTTAAGCCTTTTTGCCCCGCCTGGCTGTGCTCGTCCAGATAGTTGTACTGGATCTGGCAGAAATCCCAGTCATAGGCTTCCAAAATCTGTAAAAACATGGCGGTGTTTCCGTGAAAAGAAAAACCGATATTCTTTATCTTTCCCTCTTCCTTTTTCTTTCGGATCCACTCCGTGATTCCAAGCCTGCAGGGCTTTTCCCACGCGGCCACATCCGTCAGCATATGCATTAAGTAATAGTCGATATAATCTGTTCTGAGCCGCTCGAGCTGCTCATTAAAATACCGGTCAAGGGCCGCCTCAGATTTGATAAGGTACTGGGGAAGTTTTGTCGCTATGGATACCTTTTCGCGGCACTCATTCCTCTCCAGTATTTTCCCCAGGGCCACTTCACTGCCAGAATAAATATACGCCGTATCAAAATAATTGACACCATTTTCTATCGCAGTCATAATTTCTTTTTCGGCTTTTTCCAGCTCAATACTTCCGCCCTTTTTCGTAAAGCGCATGCACCCATATCCCAGAATAGAAACTGGATTATGATATCTGTCCTCTCTGTACTGCACGGAATACCTCCCAAAAAATATTTATAGTTATCAGCCCGCGGCGCCAATGCAGTTTCCCGTCTTCCATCAAAACTGCCACCATCTCCTAAACCATATTATAGATAATTCCCTTTGTCATATCAAGTTTTTTCTTTTCTGGCCGGCAATTCCACCTTTATCTCAAACCATCCATCACAGACTTTTGCAGAAATCTTCCCCTCCATGCGCTCTGTCAGCCCTCTGGCGATAGACAGCCCCAGTCCGCTTGAACCCAGGGAACGCGCCCTGTCCATCTTGTAAAACCTCTTAAAGATCTGGTCCACATCAATATCCAGTTCCTCCCTCAGTTCATTGGCACAGAGAAATACCACGGCCCTCCCCTGCTGCCTCAGTTCGAAACGGATCTTCCCCGACCCGTGCACCATAGCATTTTTAATGATATTTTGCAAAATTCTCTGCAGCGCCTCCTCATTTCCCGTCACCGGACAGGATTCCTCACAGAAATCCAGCTCCGGAACGATGCCGCGCCTCTCAAATTCTTCATAGTAAGAGAACACCATATCAAAGACACACTTGTGAAAGTCCACTGTTTCCAGCTCAATCTCATAGTGCTCA
>CANRMO010000070.1 GCA_947631755.1 uncultured Lachnospiraceae bacterium
CAGTGCCATCAGCTGCGCCCTTGTGACCTCTGCGATGGCATAGCCGCCAAGGAGAAATGTGACATCCCCATATTTCCGGCGCAGCTCCTCCTCCCCTCCCGAGTATTTAAAAATAATTTCCCACAGATCCTCCACCGGATCGTACCCGGCCGACAGCGTCTCACTCTTTTCACGGGTATCCTCCGGCACCTCCAGGGACATCTCCAGTAGATTTTCCAGTTTCTGGTTCGCCATATCGCTCCTCGTTCCCGCCACTTATGGCACATTTTCATAAAATTCTATTTGAAATAATGCCGTCCTATTCCCTTTCCCCGCAATAATATCCAAAATATTGTTCCCTTAAACCTTTATATGCACCCCTCGGCAGGTAAATCATCATTCCATTATCCATATGTATCTCTTTCGCATTCAGGCTGCCAATATATCCCAGATTGACGATAAATGCAACTCCGAGCCTTACAAACTCCTGATAGTGCGAGAGCAGTTCGTAAATCTCTGTCATGGTCATATGCAGTAGAAGCTGTGTACCATTTATCAGGTACAGGCATTGTTTTTTCCCCTGTGCTTCGCAGTATACAATATCATTTAACAGCACTCTCACAAGCTTTCCCTCAGTCTTCAGCAGAATATATTTCTTTCGTTCCGCCTCTATCTCCCTCAGTGAGCTGTCAAGTACCAGAAACAATTTATCTTCCGATACCGGCTTTACCATATATTGCGATGCATCCACATCAAAAGCCTCCAATGCATACTCTTTGGATGAAGTGAGGAAAACAATCTTTCCCCTGTAATTCATTTCGCGAAGTTTCTTTGCTGCCTCCATTCCCAGAGGATAGGAATTTCTTCTCCTGTCCGGCATATAAATATCCATAAATATCAGATCTGGCATATAATCTTCTTCTCCGATCAAAGAGAGCAGTTCCTCTGTATTTTCAAAATGCCGGAGCATAAAATCCAGACCCGGATGTTTTTTCTCATAGTCACTCAACAACTTTTCTGTTTTCTCCAGTTCCGCCAACTCGTCATCACAGAGTGCTATCAGATACATAATCTCTCCTCCTTTTGTTTCGCTATAAATCTGATGGAATGTTCATAATCAGCCGAAAAATAAATACTCCGTTATCATTTTTAAAATCGTATTCACCATCATACTTTTGTGCCGTCTTTATAATGCTCGAGACCCCGATACCTCCCGTAAATTCGTTTTTGGGCTGCCCGTTCTTTAATTCGGTCTCCATTCTGCATGTATTGCTGCAAAAAATAATCAGTTTATTTTTTCTTTTATGTATCATTAAATGAATAAAACATTCCCTCTCATCCAATTGCTTCTTCACTTCCATGCAGGCATAAATCGCGTTCTCATAGGCATTTGCAAGGATTGCCACCAAATCAATACTCGGTATCGTCAGATTCTTTCCAATCTCGATATCAAGCGTAACCTTAATCTTTTCATTTCTCGCTTTTCTGGTATACGCACAAATAATATTATTGACTGCAGCATTGGCACATATGGTCTCTGCCACGCCCTGGTCTATTTCCTTGTCATACTCCCTCAGGTATTGCTGCAGATCCTCTATCTGGCCGCGGCGCGCATACTCCGCGATTACTGCATTATGATGTCTTGCATCGTGACGAACCCGTTTTCCTCGTTCTACGGACTCTTCTAAAATTTCCAACTGACGCTCTAAAAGCCTGTGATTCATCGATATCAGCTGGTTTTCTCTCTCATATTCCCTCTCTTTGCCGACATGAAGATAAAACCGGAATACAAGAAGCTGCAAAACGCCTACCAGGACAAAATTCACAACAACCTGATAAAGCCGGAATGGAGTTGCTTCTTTACTATTGGGATTTAAGATAAATCCGATTCCAAAAAGAATACAGATAATCATGGCAACAACGCTGAACTTATCTGCCTCTTTCTCCACAAAATCACCAAATCCCCTAATGGAGTTTTTCAGCTTTTTTTCCAAAAAAAGTGTCATAACCGCAACAAGTAAAATGCGTGTGATAATATCTGCCCATATATTTCTGTCAAAGAAAATAATGGCAGTCTCCAGCCCGCCGACCAAAAAAACTGCCAACAGGTAAAAAGTCAGTGCCAGCTTATAGACAGACAGATAAAGGGAATCCCTGCTCATGATCATCGCAAATGCCGCAAAACTCATATACATCGCAAACGCCGCTGTCCGCACACAGCTGTCCCAGTCTGCCACATACCAGACACACGTCAAAATAATCGCGACCAGACCGAAACATCCATAACAGACAATTGTTTTTTTCTGCCAAACCGGGATTCACTCATCCTGGAAAACAATAAGATTGTTCCTGCAAGGCTTATTGCAAATCGAATAAAAGCTATATATACAGAACCGCCTAACATGAAATTTACCTCTCCTCCACTCAAATCAAAATGATATTGACACACACACTTATTTGGGGCATAATTTTATAGATTACATTTTACTATGTAAATTGATTTTTTGAAGCCAGATTGTAAATTTTGTAGCTTTTATTGCAAATTTGACAGTTTTAGAATATTTATATAATAAAAAAAGGATTGATTGACAAATGCGGATCGCTGTGTGTGACGACGAAAAACTTTACCATGAAAAGATTATAAATCTTCTCCGGGAATACAACCAGACAAGGCCAGATTTATCCTTTACGTTATCTGCCTTTTCCTCTGCGAAAGAACTTTTGAACTATACCTTTGAACACGGTGGGTTCGATTTATATATACTGGATATTATCATGCCGGAAATGAGCGGCATCGAATTAGGCTCTTCCTTGCGGAAATCCGGGGATGAAGGAATGATCATCTATCTTACCACCTCCCCTGATTTTGCTGTGGACTCTTATCAGGTTGACGCTTTTCACTATCTGTTAAAACCAATTGACACCACTTCTTTTTTTGATTGTATTAATAAGGCTGCTGACCGCTTTACAAAGCTCCAGAAAGAAGTGGCTGTTATCAAAACCCCCCATTCCGTCCGAATAATCCCGGTCACAGACATTTGCTATGCAGAACGTGTCAGACGGCTGATCTGTTATCACATCAGTGACGGTTCTACCATAAACAGCGCAACTTTTAACGGAACTTTTCAAAATGCTGTTACTCCGCTGCTTGAACACAGGGAAATTATACTTGTGGGCTCTTCTTTCGCAGTGAATCTGCGACATGTGACGGAAATTACAAGACATGACTTAATCATTGATGAAAAACATAAAATTACGATTCCCCGCGGGAAATATGAAACATACAAATCCAAATGGTCCGATTACTGGCTTCACGGAGAAAAAAATGCCCGCTGAAAGGAGAAAAATCATGTTTTTTGAAAAAAATGGGATCTATTTCACGATACGGATGGTTATTCTTGCGATAAGCACAATCGGCATGATGTGTTCAACAACAGACTTTCAATATTTCAAAAAAAAAGTCATCCGTACTCTTTCCTTGTATATCCTCTATGTGCTGGCCTCTACGGGCATTTTCGTATACTTCTTTGGCACTCTGCTCTTTCAGCAGGCCGCCCTGCTTATCATTTCTCTTCCCGGCATCCTGCTCATCTACCGGCTGTCAAAGGATCAGCCCGCAAAAGCTGTATTCCACTATACAACACAGATTTTATTTTCCTTTTACTGCAACTTAACTATTCTGCTGATAAACACCTTTTTTTGGAATTCCGCACTCATTGATATCATCCTCCTCATAACAGCCTATACCCTGGTGATCTTACTTGAGTTCCGGTTCCTGCGCCGTCGGTTTCTGCGGCTCTCCGCCATTGTAAAGCATGGATGGGGCATCCTTTCTCTGATTCCCTGCTCCCTGTTAATTCTCACTGCTGCCATTGCTTTTTATCCAGTCCACCTTGCCCACAATCCATCGAATATCCTGCTGCTTTACTTGCTCGCAGCAGTTATTGTCATTATCTATTTTACAATTTTTCAATATCTATCCATGCAATACCGTTTTCAATTTGCAAGCCACAACATGGAGCTTTTGGAATTGCAGGTAAACAGCATGAAAGAAAGACTTTCAGAAAATGAGACAGCGGCAGAAATTACCCGCATTGAACGCCACGATGCCCGCCACCGCTTTCAGACGATCGCCTCCCTTTTAGAGAGGGAGGATTCTTGTGCAGCCCTGGAATATATCCATACCTGTCTGACACAGCTTCAAAAGCCTGACCAGATACACTACTGCAGCAATCCTATTCTAAATGCCATCCTGTCCTCGTATCTGGGACAGGCGAAAAAGGAACATA
Organism: uncultured Lachnospiraceae bacterium; assembly: GCA_947631755.1. Lineage (GTDB taxonomy): Bacteria > Bacillota > Clostridia > Lachnospirales > Lachnospiraceae > Eubacterium_F. Next base: position 4,269 of record CANRMO010000070.1, read on the forward strand.
TCCGGCTCGAGACCTGTCTCTCCATTCCAGACAGGCTGCCGGTGGATGCCATGGAGCTTTCCATCGTGTTTGCCAATGCTCTCGAAAATGCCATCCATGCCTGCCGCCTTCTCCCAAAAGAAGACCGCATGATTATCATAAAATGTATCCAGAAGCCATCTCTTATGTTTGAGATATCCAACCCCTATACTGGGACGGTCCTCTTTTCCGAAGAGCAGTTACCTGTGTCCGCTAAAAACGGACATGGGATTGGAAGCCGCTCCATCGCTGCCTTTTGCAAAAAGCACGATGCCTTTTACTCCTTTCATGCGGAAAATGGATGGTTTACGGTAAAGGTCGTAATGTAACCAGATCCCCATTCCAGAGCAGCACGTCACCTCACACAGTTTTTCCCTGCCTTTTTCCCATCGTACAGCCTCTGGTCGGCAATTTTAAACATCTGGCTGTAACTTTCTGTCTCCGCGGCACACGCCACCCCGAATGTCATGGAAATATGGAGCTGCCATTGATTATAGGACACCTCCATCCTCTCAATGCTGCTCCGGAACCGCTCTGCGATCTCCCTTGCCTTGTCCATTTCTATATCGCTCAGCAGGATTAGAAATTCTTCGCCGCCCCACCGGCACAGATAATCCTTGTCCCTTATATGGGCTGACAGATTCCCCGCAATGGATTTTAAAACAACATCCCCGCAGTCATGTCCATAGGTATCATTAAAATGCTTAAAATCGTCTATGTCGCATATAATCAGGGAAAAGGTTTTCTTGTTATCCCGGAAATCCCGATACATCTTTTTGACCTGATCTGACATCGTCCTCCTGTTATAAAGCCCTGTCAGCGGATCCGTGTTGGCCAGCGTCCCCAGCTCCCTGTTTTTCTCATTCAGTTTCCCGAAAGCGGCCTCTGTCTCCAGCAGAAACAGCACTGAAAACGCCATCAGCGTCCCAAAAGTAAAAAGTATATTGGCCACATATATGTACGGTGCGACATTCTGTAATTCTTCTGACTGGTAAACCGGTTCCCGGATCTTTGAGATATAATAACAGACTACATAGGAGACGAATGAGACACCGGACACCATAGTAGCTTTCAGAATCGGCCGCTTCACCCGGATACTGTGCAGCATACTGTACGATATTGGCACTAACAGAATAAAATACATGGAAAAACCAAATCCATGGCCGACTAAGATCACACTGACAAAAGAGTGAGCTACAATTTCCAAAAATGCGTAATAATATACCACTCTCTGATGATTTCTCACCAGAAACAGACAGACCGCGTAGATCGTCACACTGAATATATTAAATACCATCAGTGGCGTAACGCCGAAAGCGCCCCCAAAAAAAACGAGTGAACCATGTACGATAATGCAAAATATAAGGCACATATTAAATTTGAATTCATTTGATAAAACATTAATCCTTTTCAGTAAATTCTTGTTCATAATTCTCCTCTATGTTTACGCACTTATTCCAAATCATAGTATTAAAAACATAATATCGATTTAATTATAATACATTTTCTTTTCTATTTCCATAAAAAAATGTGCTGCAATGATTATTCTATGATTGTCTCATACGCCTTTCTGAGCTTCATAAGCGCCTTTTTTTCGATCCGGCTGACATAGCTCCTCGAAATCCCCAGTTTTTTTGCGATCTCCCGCTGTGTCACTTCCGGCTGCTCCGCAATACAGGGCCCCTTGGAGATGCCGTACCGGAGACGGATAATATATTTTTCACGCTCTGTCAGATTTTCCTCAATAAAACCGTACAGCCTGGAAATGTTCTCCTCCCGCTCCATGCGCTCCGGGATATCCTCATCCATACTCTCCAGCACATCCAGAAGACTCAGGGAATTTCCTTCCCCGTCGTCACCGCCGATCGGCTCATATAAAAAAACTTCTTTCGACTGCTTCCTGTCACTGCGGAATGTCATGAGAAGTTCGTTGTCAATGCACCGGGACGCATAGGTTGCCAGCCGCACGCCTTTGCCCTGGCGGTACGTGTCCACCGCTTTGATCAGCCCAATCGTCCCTATCGAGATCAGATCGTCCACACTGTGGTCTGAATTGCTGTATTTTTTGACGAGATAGGCCACCAGGCGGAGATTCCGCTCAATCAGTATGCGGCGCGCCTCCCGGTCCCCCTGTTCCCACCTCGCAATGTACTCACTCTCTTCCTCTGCACTTAACGGTTGCGGAAATGACTGCATGCTTCACCTCAGATGATTGGCATTACTTTAGTCTATGATAAATTCCGCGCATAAGTGCCTGGCAACGCTCGACTAATTAAAAACGGACATGTGTCCGTCCTTTCCGGCGGCCCCGGTCTCAGTAGCAGGGCCACTCTCCGTGGTTCTCAATGGCCTCTTTCACCCCCCGGTAATATCTGACTTTCCGATGGATGTGCTCCTGTTCCGCCAAATCCCACTTAAAAAATAAAAAAAACTCTTGACTTCAAGTATACTTGAAATAGTATACTGTGTAAATAAGGAAATAAATTGTTTTGAAATGGAGGTTATATCGCTATGAATTACCGCAATGTTGGAAAATCCGGCCTCAAGGTCAGTGAGATCGCTGTGGGGAGCTGGATGACGGATCTCAGTAACCGGGAGAGAGTGGCTGTCGCCGCAGACACGATCCGCCTCGCCTATGACCGTGGGGTCAATTTCTTTGACTGCGCTGACGCCTATGGAAACGGGGCGGCGGAACAATTTTTAGGAAATGTACTGAAAGATTACCCGAGGCACTCTTTTGTTGTGTCGAGCAAAGTATTTTTCCCTACCGGCCCGGGCGCCAATGACTGGGGCCTGTCCCGCAAACACATCTTTGAAAATGCAGACCGCTCCCTGAAAAATCTTCAGATGGACTATATGGATCTGTACTACTGCCATCGGTTTGACCCGACTACGCCGATGGAGGAAACGCTGCGCGCCCTCAGTGATCTGGTAGCGCAGGGGAAAATACTCTATTACGGCGTCAGTGAGGAGTGGGGGGCCGCCCGCCTGACGGAAGCCTGCCGGATCGTGGAGCGCTGCCACCTGTATCCCCTGACCGTCGTCCAGCCGCAGTACCACATGATGGACCGCTATATCGAACACGAGATTACGGCTGTCTGTGAAAAAGAGGGCATCGGCATCACTCCGTTCTCCCCTCTGGCCCAGGGACTCCTGACCGGAAAATACAAAAAGGGTGAGCCCTATCCCAAAGGTTCCCGCGCCACCCACCAGGCAGACAAACAGATCAACAACCTGCTCACGGACGAAAATCTCGACAAAGTGGAAAAACTTTCCCGCATCGCCGCAGAACTGGGAATCCAGATGTCAGTCCTCGCACTGGCGTGGATCCTCAGAAAAGACATTGTCAGCAGCGTCATAACCGGAGCATCTAAACCATCCCAGCTAGAGAGCAATCTGGCAGCCGCGGGGTATAAACTGACCCCGGATGTTCTGGAGGAAATTGAGAAGATACTGGATTTTACACCGTTTGAACGCCACGTGGGATAACAAAGAAAAACCCATCAAAAAAGCGCCGCAAAAGCCGGCGCTTTTTTAATAATAATTCCAGAAATGTCCTTACTTCAGCAATTCCTCTGCCATGGCCTCCATAGCGGCCACATCTGCCTCTTTCATCACAGACCGGATCGTCACGGAATTTTCACAGAGAGTCATATTTTTCATCCCCTCGAACAACTCTCTCATTTTGCGGTTTGCAATGGGAGCCCAGCTGCCGTTCTCCATAAAGGCCACTTTTTTATTCTGGTAATTTTTGTGTCCCAGATGATACAGGAAATCCTGCATACACGGGAACAATCCCGCGTCATAGGTGGCACAGGCCACAACAAGCTTGTCATAGCGGAACGCATCCTCTATGACCTCCGCCATATCCTCTCTCGCCAGATCGCTCACAACTACTTTTTTCGCACCCTTTTGTTCCAGGATCTCGCCCAGCTTTCTGGCGGCTTTTCCCGTATTTCCGTGAATGGATGCATAGGCCACCAACACGCCGTCATCCTCTGCCTCATAGCTGCTCCACGTAGTATATTTCCCGATGTAGTAATCCAGGTTCTCACTGAGAATCGGCCCGTGCAGCGGACAGATCGTCTGGATGTCCAGCGCTGACGCCTTTTTCAAAAGGGCAGACGCCTGTGCACCGTATTTGCCGACAATATTGAAATAATATCTCCTGGCCTCACACGCCCAGTCCTCATCGGTATCCAGGGCACCGAATTTTCCGAACGCATCCGCCGAGAACAGCACCTTTTCACTGGACTCATACTCAACCATGACCTCCGGCCAGTGCACCATCGGGGCCATCACAAAATTCAGTGTGTGGCTCCCCAGTTCCAGCGTGTCCCCTTCGGCCACCACTACCGTTCTGCCCTCCAGCTCCAGATCAAAAAACTGCGGCATCATCTGAAATACTTTGGCATTGCTCACCAGCTTCATATCCGGGTATTTGTTGGCAATAACCTGAATGCTCCCGCCGTGATCCGGCTCCAGATGAGAGATCACAAGGTAGTCCGGCGTCTTTCCGGCAAGTACGCGCTCCACATTGACCAGCCACTCATCGGTCTTTCTGGCATCAACAGTGTCCATGACAGCAATCTTATCATCCAGGATCACATAAGAATTGTAAGACACGCCGTTTGGCACAATGTACTGGCTCTCAAATAAATCAATATCCCTGTCATCCACTCCCACATAACGGATGGCATCTGAAATTGTAACATCACTCATAAAAAAATCCCCCTTTTATCTTTTCTTTCTCAACAGGACAAGCATATCATTTTAAGGCAGTAAAATCAAGGAATTTTACATCAAAAAATGTCAAAAAAATGGTTAGCGCCCACAGACTGCCTAACCATTTTTTATTTCACCACAGATTGTTCTCCCGCGCACACCTGCCTCATACATGAAACGTCACAGAGGAAAATCTCTTTCCCGCATGATAGCGCTGTATGGCATTCTTTGCCGATTCCTCTTTTGATCCGCCTAAGAAAGCGGCAATCCGGCTGTCGTCTCTCATTTCTGTCCTGCTTTCTTTCATCCGGTCATTCTGCAGGCCAAGCCGCCTCATATTCTGCGTGGCATCGGCAAGGAAGCCCATCTGCGCCCGCGATGCATTGGATGCCCTATTCTCTATACTCTTCAAAGCCTCTTTTTTGCGCTCTGTATTCTGTCCGCGCCCGGCGTCCCGGTCAATCTCGCTCTGCACGATGCGGGCTGTCCCCTCCAGCGCCATGGCCACTTTTCCCTGCGCACCTGCCTGGTCCTCCGCCATACCGGCAGATACAATGGCCGTCATACTCCCCTGGGGAAAGACACTCTCGTTTTCCTTTTCTTTCTCCTCTTCCCCCGGGATAACACTCTCCCTTTCCCCATCCTGTCCAGAAGGCACATCTGCCCTGCTATCCTTATTCAGCTCCTGTTTTTCCGCTTTTTTATTCTCCTGCTCTTCCAGTCTCTCCCTGCGAAGTTCCATCTGGCGTTTTCTGAGCTCTCTGTTCAGATCTGCGATCCGTTTCTGGACATCCTGCCGTTTCTGTTTCTTCTCCTCTGCCGTCATTTCCTGATCGGAGGAAAGTTTCTGAAGCTGCTGCTGGGCAGCTGTAATCTCATTCTGAATCCCTTTGCTCTCAACGTCGCCCGCCCGGGATGAATCCATCCGCTCCGTCACAGGCTCATTTCTGTCTATTCCCTGAATCGTCATGACAAACCCCTCCTTCCAAATAATATTATGAATAGTATACCAGAATTTCAATTTTTTTACAACCCTTTTCCCGTCACTTCATTTGTGATAAACTACATACAGTTCCTAAGAAACTGTTTAGTTCCTTAGCGTCCCTGCACCGGACACAGTGCCCTGTGGGCACAACATAAAAACGAAAAAGAAATGAGGATTCCCATGAACAAAAAAGAAATTTCTGAAATCAAAAAACGCTTTACAAAAACAAAGTGCAGCATTACCCGCATCTGTGGCTGTTATGTAGACGCAGAAAAGGAAAAAAGGATGACTCTGAAAGAAGCTTTCCTCGGACTCCCCGAAGAAGAGATGTTCAAATACATTGACATTTTCCGCAAAACACTCTCTGGCTCCATCGGCAGGACGCTGATGAACATGGAATTTCCCACGGAACAGGAGACAGAGGAGGAGGGCACACAGCGCTTCCTCATGAAACTGGTAGAGAGCAGGCTGACGGATGAAGAATTGCTGGATCAGTTCTATGACAAAGTGATTCAGACCTACCACTATCCAGAAAATTATTTTATCATTCTTGTCCACGACGCCTATGATATCCCGAAGATTACCTCGGACGGCATAGAAAATTTTGACGCCTCCGAATATGTGTATGATTACATACTGTGCAGCATCTGCCCGGTGAAGCTGACCAAACCGGGGCTCTGCTATAACACAGAGACAAACAACATCCAGGACCGCGTCCGGGACTGGCTTGTCCAGCCGCCTGAACTGGGATTTCTGTTCCCCGCCTTCAACGACCGCAACACGGACATCCACAGTCTTCTGTACTATTCCAAAAACCAGGATGAACTGGATCTCGCCGTGACGGAAGAACTTCTCGGCTGCCGTATGCCCCTCCCCGCCAAGAGCCAGAAAGAGACATTCAATGCGATCGTGGAAGAATCCCTCGGCACAGAATGTGATTATGAAGTGGTTAAGTCCCTTCATGAGAATCTCAACCAGATGGTGGCGGAAAACAAAGAAAATCCAGATCCGCTCACGCTGGACAGAAATGACATGGCAAAACTCCTGCAAAAGAGCGGCGTCGAAGAAGAAC
>CANRMO010000071.1 GCA_947631755.1 uncultured Lachnospiraceae bacterium
CTGTACCTCTTCCGTATAAAACGGACTTGGTGAAAATGTCCCCATGCCGCCTGTGTTCAATCCCTGGTCGCCGTCTTTCGCCCGCTTGTGATCCTGGGCGCTCGTCATCGGCTTTATGTGTGTCCCGTCACAGTAACAGAGAACAGAAACCTCCGGCCCTGTCATAAACTCCTCGATCACGACCTCATCACCGGCATCGCCAAACTGCTTATCCAGCATGAGGGTTTTCACCGCATCCTTTGCCTCCTGCAGAGTATTGCAGATCAGCGCCCCCTTTCCGAGAGCCAGGCCGTCCGCTTTTACCGCAATCGGCATATTCGACTTCTCCAGATAGGCGAGAGCCTCCTCCGGATCAGAAAATGTCTCATAGGCCGCCGTCGGAATCCCGTATTTTTTCATCAGATTTTTTGAAAAGACTTTGGATCCCTCGATGACCGCCGCGTTTTTCCGGGGGCCGAACACCCGCAATCCCCTCTTTTCAAAAACATCCACAACGCCCCCCACCAGAGGGTCATCCATCCCGATGATCGTCAGCCCGACCTCATTCTTCTCCGCAAAGTCAGCGAGTTTATCAAACTCCATAGCCGCTATATCAACACACTCTGCGATCTGTCCGATCCCGGCATTTCCAGGCGCACAATAAATTTTGTCCACCTGGCTGCTCTTCGCCACACTCACCGCAATGGCATGTTCTCTTCCGCCGCTTCCCACAATCAGTATATTCACAGTAACCTTCCTTTCCGCCCGGGAGCTGTTTCTAAACTCCTGCGCATCTCTTCACACAATTTTCCTCACAAGATTGTCCACAATCTCTATTTTATGATTGGCGATCATATCGATGGCCCGCGGCAGTATCACCCACTCCGCCTGTTCCATAACACGTCTCTGCAAAATCTCCGGGGTATCCCCCTCCTCCACATCAACCGCTTTCTGGAGAATGATCGGACCGCTGTCCGTCCCCTCATCCACAAAGTGAACCGTCGCTCCCGTCACTTTATTTCCCCTGGCCAGGACACTCTCATGAACTCTGAGCCCGTAATAACCCGGCCCGCAGTGGGAGGGAATTAAGGATGGGTGGATGTTGATCATGTGCCCCTCATAAGCCCGCACGAGATTTTCCGGCAAAATAACGAGATATCCGGCAAGGACGACCAGATCAATCCCCGCATCCCGCAAAACCTTAACCATGGCCTCCCCGAATGCCTCTCTGGACTCATACTCTTTCGGTGCCAGCACAGCAGACCGGATCTGTCTCTTCGCAGCGCGCTCCAGGGCATAGGCGCCAGGTTTGTTGCTGACCACAAGCGAAATCTCAGCATTGGTAATCGTCCCGTCTTCCACACGGTCAAGGATTGCCTGGAGATTTGTCCCGCCTCCTGAAACCAGAACCGCTACCTTTAGCATAAAGTAACTCCTTTCTTACCTGTCGTGATCTCGCCCATGATATAAGGCGTCTCACCAGCCGCCCGGATGGCCTCCACCGTCTTGTCCACGTCCCCCCTGGCAACAGCTGTCAGCATGCCGACACCCATATTATATGTGTTGAACATTGCTTCCTCCCTGACATCCCCATCACAGGCAAGCATTTTAAAGATCGGCGGAACCACAAAACTGTTTTTGTCTATTTTAGCATGAGTGCCCGCCTTTAGCATACGGGGTATATTTTCATAAAAACCGCCCCCGGTAATATGGCTGCAGGCTTTGATCTGCACTCCCGCCTCCTTAATGCTGCGAAGGGCCTTTACATAAATCTTTGTCGGGGTGAGAAGTGTCTCCCCCAGCGTCAGATCACTCTCCAGGCTCTCATACTTGCGGTTCAGCGCCTCCTCTGTCATAGAGAACACACTTCTCACAAGAGAGTAGCCGTTGCTGTGTATACCAGAAGAGGCCATCCCAATCAGCACATCTCCGGCTTTCAGTTCTTTTCCTGTGATCATCTGCTTTTTGTCTATAATCCCCACGGAAAATCCTGCCAGGTCGTATTCTTCCGGCGGGTAAAAGCCCGGCATCTCTGCCGTCTCGCCGCCGATCAGGGCGGCGCCGGCCTGCCGGCATCCCTCTGCGACCCCGCTGACAATATCCGCAATCTTTTCCGGTTCATTTTTCCCGCAGGCGATGTAGTCTAAGAAAAAGAGCGGCTCACCGCCGGCACAGGCGATATCGTTTACGCACATAGCCACACAGTCAATGCCGACCGTGTCATGCTTATCCAGCAGAAAAGCAAGTTTCAGTTTTGTGCCCACACCATCCGTCCCGGAAACCAGTGTCGGCTCCTCCATCCCCATGAAATTTTTCATGGAAAAAGCCCCTGAGAACCCCCCAATATCAGTCAGGACTTCCGGTCTCATCGTCGAAGCGATATGTTCCTTCATCAGAGAGACCGCCTTGTATCCCGCCTCAATATCAACTCCTGCCTTTTTATAATCCATTTGATAATCCTCCTACTATTGTGTCTGATATACGTATTGTAGCATTTTTTGTATGGCCGGTCAATAAATCCTCATCGTTATCTTTTTCGTCTTGTTAAAATTGCCTTTACCTCTTAAAATGACAGTCGCTCTCCCCTTTGCCCTGTCTATGCTGCAGGAAGCCGTATAATCCTTTTTCCTGCTGAGTTTCTTCCCGTTCCAGACAACTCTCATCACAGACAGGATCTCACTTCCGGAACGCAGATTTTTCTTCTTCTTGAAAGAGACAGATACTTTTTTTATCGGGGTTTTTGTTATTTTAAAAGAGCCCTTGACCGTACCGGAATAATTTCCCCTGCCTTTTATTGTAAATTTTACCTTTCCGACATTTTTGTTCGATGTGTACTTAATCGTATAATCCGTACCCTTTTTCAGCGCCCTCTCCCCCACACGGACAACCGGCGCCGGTTTAATCTTATTTCCGGTATAGGAATACTTACTCTTTAAACCGGACAGGCTGGCGTAAGAAAGCGTCTCTTTTTTTATCGTAAATGTTTTTGTTAAGGACCCCGTGTAATTCCCAATCCCGCGCAGAGTCATTTTCACTGTCCCGACATTCTTGCCTGATGTGCTCACGCTGTAGTCAACATCCGGGACAAGGACAACCCCGTTTAAACGGACCGTCACTGGTGGTTTCATTTCAAGTCCAGAATATGTATAACTGCCAAGGCCAGCGACCGACGCTTTTGACAGATCCCGTTCCAGGCTTTGATAGGCATTCTCTGCCGCAATCAGCGCCGCATAATTTGTGACCATACCCCTCTGCTGGGTATTCAGCGCATTATAAGATTTTCTCGCCCTCTCGATAGAATCTTTTGAGCTTACTGTAACCGTTCCGATCTTCTCTATAAGCTGAATCGTCCGCTGGGCCACATTCTGGTGCAGGGCAAGGAGCTGTTCCTCAGCAAATACAAGGCCGGCCAGCCGGCTGCTCCCCACATAAGATTTCGCTCTGTCATTCAGATTGTTATATGCCGTTCGTGTGCCCAGTACCAGCCCCTCATCTTCCAGAGTAAAACTGGTTCGGATGCCCTCAATACTTCTCACAACCTCATTTGCAGCGTCCACATCCCGGTACTGCGAAAGGAAATCGCTGTAATTGTAAATCTGCACCTTCAGCTCTTCCGGCATATTCTCATAGGTGTGGCGGATGCTCTCCATCTGCGTCTGCCAGGATCTGACCGTCACATCTTCCACCGACTGCAGTTTGCGGATACTCTTGATCATTTCCAGCACCCGGCACTGGTCATTCAGAACATTGACATTGCGGATCAGATCTGTCACTCCCACTACTCCGGCGTATCTCACTACATAAGATTCATACGCCCGGTATGTGGTGTCATACCGACCAAGCACTTCCCAGTAATTCTCCTCATCCGAGACAACTCCAATCTCGCTGATCATCTTTTCTACATCTGTAGCACCAGTGCTGACCCGGACGGCATTCATCATTCTATCTATGTAGTCTGCCGGTATCATGTTCTGTATTTCTTCTCCCAGGTCATTAAAATACTCATAAGCACTGAGTGCCGCGGACAACTGCAGCACCGAGTCCAGATTTTCAGAGATAGCATCCGCCATCTCCTCAAAAGTAGTTACGGATTTATATTGTGTGAGCAGCTCAACGATCCTGTCCGCATTATAAAAGCTGTACCGGGAAATCTGAAATTCACTCTCCTCCCCGGCCACAACAGCAGCTCTGAGCCGCTCTAACTGCTCTTTGACCTCGTCTGTCATAATGGTAAATTCATCTACATCATGGCAGGCCTCTTCTACCTCCAGCTGCAGCCGGACCCGCTCCAGATCCGCAAAATTGTCGATGAACAGATCCCGGTCCGCCGTCACGAGGCACTCATAACCGCTCTGTCTCAGACTCGCAAACAAACTGTGGTACACTGAGTAGGCGGCCTCCGCCCTGGCCACACCGTCAGCAAATGATGTGTAGGTCAATTCGCTGCTCATAACGGGAATCCGCTGAATCGCCAATTCTGTGTCCGCCACATACTCCATCAGCTGGCGGATATTGCTAAACCGCAGCCATGTCTCCTCATATTCCTGCTTAAAATATTCTTCTGCCCCCTCCGACATTTCGTCAATCTCGCCTTTTACAAGCTGAAATCCCTTTTCTGTCAGCGGCTCTCCCAACAGATCATCAATTGCCTGTTTCACATTTTCCGCTGCGGCAATATCTTCCTGTGTCACGGTCACATCCCCGGTGTCCGCTCCCCCCTCCGCCATCACAGGCACAGGCATCATCGCCGGAAACAACAGAGAAAAAACCAGAAACAATGATAAAACAGCCCTTTTCACGTCAAGTCCCCCTTCGCATAAATTGTGTCATAATCACTCCGCATAAATCTGCGGGCACATTCTCACATACATTACATTTTACCCCGTCCGTTCAAAAATAGCAACAGGAAATCCTTTTCTTTCTCTGGGAAATCTGCTATAATTACTACTGTTTGCAGAAATTTATCCCGGCAGACATAACATTATCCACCCATAAGGAGGAACACAAAGATGAAGAAAAAAGGATCTCTTCTCTCTTTTCGGCCAGACATCAAAGTGATTGATGCCACAATCCGTGACGGGGGACTTGTAAATGATTTCCGTTTCACAGATGAATTTGTCAGACAGCTCTATGCCGCAAATGTCCAGGCCGGCGTTGACTATATGGAATTTGGCTACAAAGCCTCCAGGGATATTTTCAATGAGAGTGAATTCGGATCGTGGAAATTTTGCAATGAGGACGATATCCGAAACATCGTAGGGGAAAATGATACAGATATGAAAATCGCCGTCATGGCCGATGTGGGCCGCTGCGATTACCGCCGCGATATTATCGACCGCGCGGACAGCGCCATTGACCTTGTCCGCATCGCCACTTATATCAACACAATCCCCGCCGCCCTGAGAATGGTGGAATACTGCCACGCGCGCGGCTATGAGACAACAATCAACATCATGGCGATCTCCAATGCCAAAGAATCTGAGGTCAACGAGGCACTGAGCCTGATCGGGCAGAGCCCGGCAGATGGCATTTACATTGTAGACAGTTACGGCGCTCTCTACATGGAACAAATTGAAGAACTGGCAGACAAATACCTGGAAACGGCAGAGGCCAATCAGAAATTTGTCGGGATCCACGCCCACAATAACCAGCAGCTAGCCTTTGCCAACACCATTGCCGCCCTCACCCGGGGTGTCAGCTACCTGGATTCCACTGTCAGCGGAATGGGCCGGGGGGCCGGTAACTGTGCCAGTGAGCAGCTGCTCGGTTTTCTGAAAAACCCGAAGTACGATATCATCCCAATCCTGCGGTTTATCGAAAAACAAATCGTACCCCTGAAAGAGACAGGTGTCGTATGGGGATATAACATCCCCTATCTTCTCACCGGGCAGACAAACCAGCATCCCCGCTCAGCCATCGCGGCGACAAAAGAAAAGCGCACAGATTATCTGAATTTCCTGCTCGAACTCAATGACAGGTATTAACAATATTTTTACAGAAAGAAAGCCGGGCCACGATCCCGGCTTTCTTTCTGCTTAAATCCATAAAACAAACAGCATTTTGTTCTATTTTTCCTGCAGAGATGCGCTGACACTATCTCTGACATCCTGAAGGTTGGCGATAATGCGGTCTAGCTGCTCTATCGTTTTCTGCCCGTCCTCTTCCGTTGTCTCCTCGATCCCGGCCTGTACTTTCCCCGACATCTCTGTCAGCTGCGTCTTCATATCCAGGAAAGACTGGTCAGCCACAAGCGAATGGTCCGCCGCGATTTTTTCTATATCTGCATATAATTCTAACGCCTGGCTGGTCTTATCTTTTACTTTTGCCACTGTCTCATCCTTGATCCCGTCACCGCATCCGGTCAGGATCACAGCCGATAATGCAAAAACAAGAGCGGCAGCCACAACCAGTTTTCTCTTTTCACAATGTCTCATGATCGTCCTCCATTTGAACAATTGATATTCCAAATCGTCCCCTCTCTCGTATCTTTCAGTTCGATCCCCTTGGCCGCAAGTTCATCGCGGATTTCATCCGCCCTGGCAAAGTTCTTCTCTTTCTTGGCTGCCTTTCTCTCGCTGATCATTTTCTCCACATAAGCGGCGAGAGCGGCATCGACCTCTTTTTCCTCCCTCTTTTCAAAAGCCTTTGTCAGTCCCAGCGAGAGCACCTCATCAAACCGTTCCACCAGTCTGCGCTTGCTGGCGTCGCTGATCGCATCTTTCAGCATATCATACAGAACGGTGATCGCCGAAGAAATATTGATATCATTGGCCAGGGCCTCCGCAAACTTCATCTCGTACGCCGCAACTGCATCCTCCTCAACAGAACCGTCCTCTGACAAATTCCCGATCTTCTTCATCAGGCTCTCATAGACGGCCACCACATTGTCAAGCCCCTCCCATGTAAACTCCAGCGGTTTACGGTAGTGGGAAAGCAGGCAGAACATCCGGTACACCATAGGGTCATATCCCTTTTCCTCCAGAAGAGATACCGTAAGAAATTCCCCTTTCGACTTACTCATCTTGCCATTTTTCGTGTTCAGATGGTTTACGTGAAACCAGTAATTGCACCATTTGTGCCCAGTGTAAGCTTCGCTCTGGGCAATCTCATTTGTGTGGTGCGGAAAAATATTATCTACACCGCCGCAGTGGATATCCATATACTCACCGAGATGTTTCATGCTGATGCAGGAACACTCAATATGCCATCCCGGATATCCGGTTCCCCACGGGCTGTCCCATTTCAGCTCCTGGTTCTCAAACTTTGACTTAGTAAACCACAGAACAAAATCCGTCTTATTTTTCTTATTGCTGTCTTCCTCCACATCATCCCGGACGCCGACCTGCAGCTCCTCTTCATTCTGCGCGGACAGGACATAATAATGATTGAGCTTCGACGTGTCAAAATACACATTTTCCCCGGCGGTATAGGCATACCCCTTCTCCAGCAGCACCTCAATCATATGGATAAATTCAGGGATACAATTTGTCGCCGGTTCCACCACATCCGGTATTTTGATCGATAACTTTCTGCAGTCCTCCATAAAAGCGTCTGTGTAAAACCGGGCGATGTCCATCACCGTCTTGTGCTCCCTCTTTGCTCCGGCGAGCATTTTATCCTCGCCGGTATCACCGTCACTGGACAGATGGCCGACATCCGTGATATTCATGACCCGCTTCACGTCATAGCCGTCAAACCGCAGATATTTTTCCAGCACATCTTCCATAATGTAGCTGCGGAGGTTGCCGATATGGGCAAAATGGTACACCGTTGGGCCACAGGTGTACATGGCAACCCGGCCCTCCTCATTCGGGATAAATTCCTCAACCTTTTTTGTAAGCGTATTATAAAGATATGTCTTTGTTTTGATCATGTCTCGATATCCTCCCAATCAGAATCCTCTTTTAGGCATTAATGATAACACATTTGCATACTATTTGCCAGTGCTCATTAAATCAATTCTCATACAGACTCCGCCAGTTCGCGCAATTCTTCCGCCAAAAATTCATAACTTGTATTGCAGAAATGACAGTTAATTTCAATGGATTCGCCATCTGCAGCCATCTGTTCCATCTCTTTTTTCCCCAGACTGATGAGCGCTTTTTTTACCCGCTCCTTTGAACAATTGCAGGAAAAACAGGCTGGGATTCTCTCCGGCTCCAGCGTGAGCCCATAGTCTCCCAGTATCGACTCCAGCATAGATTCCGGCGTGTGCCCTTCT
The DNA here is from genome assembly GCA_947631755.1 of uncultured Lachnospiraceae bacterium. GTDB lineage: Bacteria > Bacillota > Clostridia > Lachnospirales > Lachnospiraceae > Eubacterium_F. The sequence goes on from CANRMO010000071.1 coordinate 8,201, forward strand.
GACAGCATCTCCGTAACAGAATCCGCATGTTTCAGACGCTCTTCCAGGCCGGAGATAATCTCCTCAGATGTCCCTGGCATAAGCTGTATCACATACCCACCCGCCTGTGCAACAGTGTTGTTTTTGTTCATCAGTACACCGAGGGCGACGGAAGAGGGTGTCTGTTCGGAGGCGGCAAAATAATATGTCAGATCCTCTGCAATCTCTCCCGACACAAGCTGTACCTGGCCGGAATAGGGCTCTCTCAGGCCAATGTCCTTTGTCACTGTCAGAACGCCCAGATCCAGTGCCTTTCCCACATCCAGTTTTCCCGACGGGCTCGCCGGGAGATGTACCACCGGCTGAAAGGGATACCCTTTCACACGCCCCATGGAATCCGCGGTCACCGTGAGTCCTTTTGCCGGACCGCTGCACTGGATCTGAAGAGTGAGAAGATCCTTTTCCCCTTTCATCATCACACCCATCATCGCCCCGCCGGACAAAAGCCGCCCCAGAGCCGCCGTCATGACAGGGCTCGTTCCATGCCGTCTCCTCGCCTCTTCCACCAGGTCTCTGGATGTGATAGAAAAACAGCGGATCTGGCCGTCTGCCGCCATCCCCCGCACAATATAATCCGCGCGGGCATCGCCCTTTAACACACTTTTTGACATACTCTGATTTCCTCCAATAAAACTAAAATCGAAAATTTTAATTTTCCTCTTTACAAATTTTCACCCTGTGATATAATGAATAGGTAATGCACCTGTAGCTCAGCTGGATAGAGTAGAGGTTTCCGAAGCCTTTGGTCGTGGGTTCAAATCCCGTCAGGTGCACTTTTATTTTGCGGCGTAAAGTTTACGCCGTTTTTTTAAATGATAAATTTCCTGCTTTCCCGGTCATAAAAATACGCGTGGTCAGACAAAATTTCTTCCCGGCTCACATGTTTTTCATTGATCTCCCTGACGATGGATGTCAGTTCCTCACTGGTGTTCTCCCCCGTCCCCGGCAGGACAATCACCTCATGGATACTGCTCGGCAGGATAAAGAGATCCGAATCAAACTCTTTTGCCAGCTCCTCGATCACTCCCGGATACAATATGACAGCCGCCCCGTTGACGCCAGAAACATTACTAAGCACCTGCATCGGCCGGCTGTCTGCCGTCTCTTCCGCTTCCTCCTCCTCTGTCCCCAGATATTGATACAGCATACGGATCAGAGAAATGCGGTGGTACGGAAAAAGTTCCGGTGTATTTTTCTCTGACAGACGGAACAGTTCACTGGTCGAGACGCCCCAGAATTCCATTAACTGATTATTGATCAAAAGAGTCTCCACTCCGCGCTCCGATCTGCCACACACCATCCCGAAAGTGATTGCCAGATCCAGGAAAGGGACATAGGGAATTTTATTCAAGAGGTCCCGGTTTTTCTCATAGGAGACCAGGCGGTAGTAAATACTGTTTTCACAGTCTTCCCAGCGGACGGAAAAATCATGATACTTTTTCTTATCCTCCTGTATCCCTGCGATCACATCCCATATCTCCGAGGCAATTTCATCTATGGTCTTTTTCTTTCTCAGATAATCCTCAAAAAAATGATCCACATAAACTGTGGGAAATACCGAGGTATCTTTCATCTGCCGGACAACAATCCCATATCGTTTTGTGTTATTATTCTTAGTAAAAACATCCCAGGAAATACTGACACCGGACACCGGGGAAGATTGTTCCACCTTATCCGCCACCAGCTGCAAAAAACTTTCTTTTGTCATAATGACTCCCTTCCCATTACCACAAAAACATACCACGTGTAAAATTGTAACAAATACAACTGGCAAATGCAAGGGTTGTTTTGCGCCAATTTCGGCGTAAAACGACACAAAAACGCAGGGGAAATACATCCTCTGCGTTTTTTGAAAACGTGGTCTGCCTGTCTTTTACACAATACCCTGTGCCGTCATTGCCTCGGCAACCTTTTCAAAACCGGCAATGTTTGCTCCCACTACATAGTTCTTTTCAAAACCATATTTTTTGGAAGCGTCATCGCATGCGTGGAAAATATTGACCATAATGTCTTTGAGTTTGGAATCCACTTCCTCAAATGACCAGCTCAGGCGCTCACTGTTCTGGGACATCTCCAGAGCAGATGTAGCGACGCCGCCCGCATTGGAAGCCTTGCCGGGTGCAAACAGAACGCCGTTCTGCTGTAAGTACTCCGTTGCGTCCAGCGTGGTGGGCATATTGGCACCCTCCGCAACAGCAATCACACCATTTGCCACAAGTGCTTTTGCGTCATCTAAATCCAGCTCATTCTGGGTCGCACACGGAAGAGCCACATCGCATTTGACGCTCCACACGCCTCTGCCCTCATGGTACTCGGCGCCCGGCCTTGCCGCTGCATACTCTGTCAGGCGGGCTCTTTTCACTTCTTTTACCTCTCTCAGAAGTCCGACATCAATCCCATCCGGATCGTAAACCCAGCCGGTAGAATCAGAGACGGTGACAACCTTTGCGCCGAGCTGCTCAGCTTTCTGGGTTGCATAGATGGCGACATTGCCTGCACCAGAGACAACAACTGTCTTGCCTTTCAGATCATGGCCGTTGCATTTCAACATCTCTTCTGTATAATAGAGAAGGCCGTAACCAGTGGCCTCTGTGCGCGCCAGAGAACCGCCAAAGGTGAGGCCCTTTCCGGTCAGAACGCCCTCATAGGCATTGCGGATTTTTTTATACTGTCCAAACATATAACCGATCTCTCTCCCGCCGACACCGATATCACCGGCCGGAACATCGGTATCCGGCCCGATGTGGCGGCTTAATTCTGTCATAAAACTCTGGCAGAACGCCATAACCTCGCGGT
>CANRMO010000072.1 GCA_947631755.1 uncultured Lachnospiraceae bacterium
TGAGAGCCGTTTCGATGAGACGGTCGGCGAGCGGGAAGTCCTGATGGCGGACAACATCTCAAATGCGCGCAAATTCGAGATCCGCACCCCCGACGTCCGGGTGGAAGTCAGCCCTGAGCGCACCGACCTGGTGGAGACGCGCGTCATCGACGGCGTCCCCTGCCTCGTCATTGAGATCAATGACCTGGTAGAAGTCAACGGCATACAGATCGTGTCAGAGGCAGCCAGCCACGCCGGGCCTTAAAATGAGTGGATACGGCCGACTTTTAAACATTCCTACTCGGAAAACATCGGTGTTGACAGATACCGGTCGCCCGTATCCGGCAGCAGAGCCACGATGACTTTCCCTTTATTCTCCGGGCGCTTAGCCAGCTGGGCCGCCGCCCACACGGCGGCGCCGGAGGAAATGCCGACCAGGACGCCCTCTCTGCGACCGATCTCCCGCCCGGTGGCGAAGGCATCTTCATTTTCTACCGTGATGATCTCATCATAGATTTCTGTATTCAGCACATCCGGCACAAAGCCCGCACCGATCCCCTGGATCTTATGAGCCCCCGCCGTCCCCGCAGAGAGCACTGGGGATGAGGCCGGTTCAACAGCAGCCACCCGGATATCCGGATTTTTCGACTTCAGATACTCACCCACGCCGGTCACTGTTCCGCCGGTTCCCACACCCGCGACAAAAATATCCACCTTTCCGTCTGTGTCCTCCCAGATCTCCGGCCCTGTCGTCTTCCTGTGCGCCTGCGGATTCAGTTTATTGACAAACTGACCCGGGATAAAGCTGCCCGGGATCTCCGCCGCCAGCTCATCCGCCTTAGCGATGGCCCCTTTCATTCCCTTTGCCCCGTCTGTCAAAACCAGCTCTGCCCCGTAAGCTTTCATCAGATTTCTTCTCTCAATGCTCATCGTCTCCGGCATAGTGATGATAACGCGGATACCGAGAGACGCTGCGACCGACGCCAGGCCAATGCCTGTGTTGCCACTGGTGGGTTCGATGATCACCGAATCCTCTGTCAGAATCCCCTGTTCCCATGCATTCTCGATAATTTCCCTGGCGATGCGGTCTTTCACGCTCCCCGCCGGATTAAAATATTCCAGTTTCGCCAGAATCGCCGCTTCCAGATTATGCGCCCTGGCATAATTTCCCAGTTCAAGAAGCGGGGTATTTCCCACTAACTGCGCAACATTTTTATAAACCTTCATCTGTGTTGCCTCCTCTCTCCATTTCCTATATTTCCTACTAAAATAATATGAAATATATTATACCTACTATAACTTATTTATTCCGTTTTGTCAACCAGTATACAAAGACGGTAAAGTGGTTTGGTTTCTAAAACCTCTCTTGACCCTAAATTATTTCTTTGATAAAATAATATTGTTAAAGATAACTCATCGCACGAAACAGGGAGATGAATCCGAATGCAGACTAGAAGGGGCACGTTAAAAAAAATCATATTTGCAATCATACTGATCATTATGATCGTATTTGCATTTGCCAATTTTATATACAGAAATAACGAGCGCATTATATCCCAGAACACCGAATACATAACAGAGGCGTCCAAGCAGAAAGCACAGAGGATAAACTATATACTGCGGGATGCCCAAAACAACATCAATATCCTCGCCTACCTCTATGGACAGACCATCACAGAGGATGAGGAAGTAAACATGGACGATCTCCGGCATATGGCAGACAGCTCTCCCTTTGCTTTCATACAATTTGCTGACAAAAACGGCCGGGACGTAGATGAATCAGGCAAAGTCAATGATGTCTCGAAAAAGGACTATTTTATCCGCGGTATGCGGGGGGAGAGCGGCATAAGCGCCATGACAAACTCAATCCTCACCGACGGCAAACTCGTTTTGTTCTACGCCCCCCTCGAAGTAAATCATAAGATCATCGGGGTTCTCATGGGGCTCTACCAGGAAAAACAACTAGAAGAATTGCTCTATTCTGCCTACTTTAACGAGCCCAACAGATCTTATCTATGTACCCGGGACGGAACCGTGATCGCCGGGTCGCTGGACACTGAAAATCTGGATAATATCATCACTTATTTCACTGTCGATAACTATCTCCGCGCAAAAGATAACACTGAACTGATCCGGTCCATAAACGAGGGCACCCCTTACAACTTCCGCTACGATGGCCGCTCCGGCCCGGGTATCGCCTATGTGACCGGAATCGAAAACTCGGATTTTGTCCTCTGCCAGATCTTTCCTTCAAATGTCACAAAACGAATGTCAAACGCCGCTAACTCAAGAGGCGCCATCCTGGCGGCACAGCTGATTGTTGCGCTTGTCCTTTATATTATTATATTACTTATGACAGACAGCCGGAACAAAAAACGGCTCATCCTGGAAAACAAAGAGATGTCTTATGTGATCGCGGGCACAACGAATCTTTTCGACCGCTTTATTTTCGTCGACCTTGAAAATAATACTTACAAATATCTGGTGGGCACCTGCCCGCGGAATGCCGCCATACCGCCTGAGGGAAACTATCCGCAGCTTCTCAGCCATCTGCTCTCTGCCATGGCTGACCCCGAAGAACAGGCAAATATGGGCGAGGAACTCAGAGCAGACAATATACAGCAAAAACTGGGAGAATCACTCTCAAACCTCAGCTACGAATACTGCATCGAGCGCAACCAGAGACAGTGGGAAGGCCTGAGTATCATATGCCTGAAACGGAAAGGGGGCGTCGCCACACAGCTTTTGTATACGCGCCAGAATGTAACAGCGTCTAAAATTGAAGAACTGGAAACAAATATCGCCCTCCGGGAATCTTTCCAGGCCGCAAAGGCCGCCAACCAGGCAAAGAGCGATTTTCTCTCTCATATGTCCCACGACATACGCACGCCGATGAACGCGATCATGGGCATGACCGATATCGCCGCCATGAATGTGGATGACCCGGCCAAGATCACAGACTGTCTGGACAAGATCGCAATTTCGAGCCACCATCTGCTCGGCCTGATCAACGAGATTCTGGATATGTCCAAGATTGAGAGCGGCAAAATGGTGCTCTCAGAGGAAGAATTTAGTCTCACAGATGCAACGGAAAACCTTCTGTCCATCATGCTTCCTGAAATCGAGAAGAAAAAACAGAACCTTTCCATTGATATCAACAATATCACCCACCATTATGTGATCGGCGATCTGTAGCGGATCCAGCAGATATTTGTCAACATCATGAGCAATTCTGTGAAATATACCCCTGAGGGCGGGAACATCTCTCTGACAGTCAACGAAAAGACATCAAGAGCTATAAATAAGAGCCTCTATGAATTTGTTTTTACGGATGACGGCATCGGGATGGACAGCAAGTTCCTTGAGAAGCTGTTTGACCCCTTTACCCGGGCAGAGGATCTCTACGGCGGGCAGACAGAGGGAACCGGGCTGGGAATGACCATCACAAAAAACATTGTCAATATGATGAACGGAGACATACAGGTGAAGAGCGCTCCCGGCAAAGGCTCCGAGTTTACTGTGTCTCTCTTTCTGGAATACTGCAACAAAGACGCCGCAGAGGAAGACCTTGCTTCCAAAAGCACGGAAATTGACACAGAACATGAGACGGCAGAGAGAGATTACACCGGGAAGAAAATCCTTCTTGTAGAGGACAACGAGCTCAACACAGAGATTGCTGTTGAAATCCTGCAGATGTTTGGGTTCACGGTTGAAACTGCTGTTGACGGCTTAGAGGCGGTCAACTGCGTGACCGCCTCCGAAGAAAATTATTACGACCTCATCCTTATGGATATCCAGATGCCCAACATGAACGGCTACGACGCCACCTGTGCAATCCGCGCCCTGGACCGCGAAGATTCGAAGACAATGCCTATCATCGCCATGAGTGCCAACGCCTTTGCCGACGATATCCGCAAATCAAAAAAATCGGGAATGAACGCCCATATAGCAAAACCCATTGAGATACCAAAACTGATGGAATGCATTGGTCAGTGGGTAAAGTAACCGGATCCGGTCACTCCAGCCTGCCCCATATCATCCCCTCAATCACAGATCTCTATCTGGCACATTTTCATCGTAGTGAGGGCGGCAGCATGGCTCTCCGGCGTCACCCCGGCGCAGCAGCTGGCATCTACCTGCACCCGGATCTCGGGATAGCACGCCTTGATGATCAGCGCATTGGAAACCACGCAGATATCTGTGCACAGCCCCACAAGCTCCACATCCTCCAGATCATACTTCCCCCAGTCCATATAACCAAAACACGGCTTATCAATATAAATCGCTCCCGGAACCGCGAGCCCCTCTGCGATCTCCCAGCCCTCCGTTCCCCGGATACAGTGCTCCACTGGCAGATGTCTCCCCTCATTTGTCTCAAGGTAATCGCTCTCGTGGGTGTCTCTTGTAAATATGATCTCATCCCCTGCCTCCTGATAAGCAGCAATTTTCTTCTTTACATTTTCCACGATTGCCCCGGCCTCTTTTGTCCCGAGAGAGCCGTCAATAAAATCATTCTGCATATCCACTACAACCAGCGTTTTCTTCATTTTTCCCTCCATTCGCGCACACCTTTCACTCTGTCTCCTGCGCCAGCCAGGTTCATTCCTCTGCCCGTCAGCCCCCCACCGTTTCCAGCAGTCTCTTCACCCCGCCCTCTTCATACGCATCCCGGTAATACTCCACTTCCTCCCGGATCAGGCCATCGATCACCCGCATCCCAAGCAGTTCCACCGGAGCCTTGTCATCCGTCATAATATAATTTCCCGGCTCATAAAGCTTCATGTTGTTTCTAATTTTCCTCAACAGTCCCCCGAGCACCACGTCCGTCTCTCTCTGCGTCCCGGCCTCAAACCGCTCCAGAGTGTCCCCGGAATCAAAGACATACAGAATGCGGTTTGTGCAGTTCGGCACATCCACCTGGTAGATTTGAGAAAATACACTTCCGATCGTGTCTGCCAGATACTGATTGATATTTCCCTCCTCTTCTCCCCTCATATTCAGATTTACCGTCATCACGCCGCCCTCCCGCAGATGGGACTTCACTAGCGTAAAAAATTCCACCGAAGACATCTGGAATGGGATCGTGATATCCTGGTAGGCGTCAACCAATATCATATCGTATTTTTTGTCAATCGCATGTAAGTACGCCCTGCCATCATAAGTCGTCACCTTGACCTGTTCCGGCAGTTTGAAATATGTTCTGGCAATTTCTGTGATCTTTTCATCGATCTCCACACCCTCAACCGTCGCATTCTCAAAGTACCGGCTGCACTGAATCGCAAATGTCCCGGCACCCATGCCGAGCACGAGTATGTCCAGACTGTCCTTTTCATTGACGCCCGCCATAACCGGCGCCGCCAGCATATAGTCATAGCACATCCCCGTCAGCGCTTCGTCCTTTCGCAGCATAGACTGGACGCCAAAGAGCACATTAGTCGAGAGGGACACTGCACTCTCATCCTCCTTCACCTGAAGATAATTGTACACCGATTCCCCCTCATAAGCCAGCCCCTTATCCCAGAAAGCAAAACTGCCGGAAAAGCCGCCCGCGCAGCACAGCACAAAGAGAACGGCCCCGGCCGCCGCCAGCCGGCTCTTCTTTTTCCTGCTGGCAAAATAGACGATGGAAAGGAGCAGCAGGATCCCGGCAAATATGAGAAATGTGACTGACGTGCCAAAGGCCGGTATCGTCACAAAGGTCGGCACAAAAGTTCCGATAATGCTCCCCACCGTATTGGAGGCGTTTAACATGCCAACCGTCTTTCCGCTGTCATCCAGGCTCTCCACTGTATACTTGACGAGAGAGGGCGTCACCGTCCCCAACAGAAACAGCGGGAACACAAAAATCACCATACACGCCGCGAAGGCCGCCCACACAAGGAAATTGCTGCTCACAGAAAATATGAGCAGGGCAGAGATCCCCAGTATGATATATTTTCCCACAACCGGTATCGCCGCGATCCAGACCGCCGCCACCACTATTCTGCGGTACAGCCTGTCCGGATCGGGGTTGCGGTCTGCCGCCCGGCCGCCATAGATATTCCCCAGTGCCATGGCGATCATGATCGTCCCAATGATAATCGTCCACACGATCTGGGAAGAGCTAAAATACGGTGCCAGCAGGCGGCTCGCGCCGAGCTCCACCGCCATCACGGACATCCCCGCAAAAAATTCCGTCAAAAAAAGGTATGCCTTATTTTTTAAAATCATATTCTCTCTCCGTTCCCTCCGCTGCTCTCCTCCATACTGCCGATCAGTGATGGAACAGCCTCAATCCGGTAAAGCTCATAGCGATGCCGTGCTTATTGCAGGCGTCGATAACCTCCTGGTCGCGGATGGAACCGCCCGGCTGTGCGATATACTTAACGCCGCTGCGGAACGCCCGCTCCACATTATCGCTGAACGGGAAAAATGCATCCGAACCACAGGTCACATCTTTCGCATACTCTCTCAGCCACGCCGCCTTTTCCTCTTTTGTGAACACCGGCGGTTTTTCAGTAAATACTTTCTCCCACTCGCCGTCCGCCAGAACATCCATATAGTCCTCACCGATATAGAGGTCAATGGCATTGTCCCTGTCTGCCCGCTTCATCTCTTCCTTAAACGGCAGGCCCAGCACCTGGGGAGACTGGCGCAAAAACCAGTTATCCGCCTTATTTCCGGCAAGCCTTGTACAGTGGATCCGGGACTGCTGCCCCGCACCGATGCCGATGGCCTGTCCGCCCCTCACAAAACAGACAGAATTCGACTGGGTATATTTCAGCGTGATCATAGAAATCGCCATGTCAATCATAGCCGACTTTGGAATCTCTTTATTTTCCGTGACGACATTGGCAAAAAAATCGTCATCGATATTTAACTCATTGCGGCCCTGTTCAAACGTGATGCCAAACACTTCTTTCCGCTCCGTCTGTTTCGGCTCATATGCCGGATCAATCTCTATGACCGCATAGTTTCCCTTTTTCTTCTCTCTCAAAATCTCCAGCGCCTCCGGCTCATATCCCGGCGCAATAATGCCGTCTGAAAACTCCCTCTTGATCATTCTGGCCGTACACACATCGCACACATCCGACAGCGCGATAAAATCGCCATAAGAGGACATGCGGTCTGCGCCCCGGGCTCTCGCATAGGCGGCAGCCAAAGGCGTCAGATCCCCCAGATCGTCCACCCAGTAAATTTTCGCCTCAACATCACTTAAAGGAAGACCGACTGCGGCTCCCGCCGGGGACACATGCTTAAAAGATGTGGCCGCGGGATGTCCTGTCGCCGCTTTCAGTTCCCTCACGAGCTGCCAGCCGTTAAAGGCATCCAGAAAGTTAATATAGCCGGGTTTTCCATTCAACACTTTGATTGGCAGCTCCCCTTCCTCCATAAAAATGCGGGATGGTTTCTGATTCGGGTTACAGCCATATTTCAATTCTAACTCTTTCATATTTTTCCTCCATTCTCTCGCGCGCCGGGCGCACTCAATTAATTTTTGTTCACGATCCGGGAGGTATAACTCCCTGTCTCAATATCAATATAGCGCACAAACAGAGACACCTTGTTGTCCTCATCCAGCGAGTTCCAGATCTTCTCCGCAAAGGCATCCATATCATCCTCAATGCTGATCCGTTTCGGCTCTCCCTCAAAACTTGGCAGCGGATTTCCGTCGCCCATATAGGTGTGGATAAAATGCCCCTCGCCGTTCACCGGATTGCTGTAGGCAAACAGGTAGCGGCTGCAGGCATCCGGATTTCCGTCACTGCTCTTTAAGATTGACAGGGCATAGTTGTATGAGCCATCTCCCACATGCAGGATGCCAGAGATCCGGGGCGTGTAATTCGGCGCATCCGGCTCAAATTCCCTTGTGCGCAGTGCCTGCTCAAATGTCTGCTGACGGTCCATCATCTCATAGACCGTATCCGTCTGGTCGCCGTTTGTCACGATTGTCTTGTTGCCGAGAACCCGGACAGGCGCGTAAATAATAAGGCTCGGATCACTGAGTTTTGACGGGTCAAATGCCTGTGTGCGGATGCCCTCCCCATCCTCCACGAACACGCGGTTGCGGCTGTTCTCACTGCGCCCCATGATAAAATAAGCGGTGACAGCATGTTTTCCGTCCGGCGATTTCCCGATCACAATGCCGCGTCCCGGGTAAGAGTTACTCCTGAGATATTCTTCCAGTGAAATTTTCTGCATAATGTCCCTCACTTTCCTGTTTTATTGTATTTGCTGTTTGTCCGGCTCTGCCCGGAAACGATAAAAACCGACTTCCGGGCAACCAAACAAATGGTCACCCAGACGGCCGGCTCACTCTCATATCCCCACGCTCCCTGTGGGTGCTCCCACAAACGCCCTGCCCTGTCGCGGATCTCTCCGCCCGGCAAAAAGCGCTCTCCGTCAGTCGCATGGAATCTGTCTATAGAATACCTTATTTCCCCCAAAAAAACAATATATTTTTCAAAAAACACAAAAACTTTATCTCCCGGAAAAGAATTCTTAGTTGACAAAATTTGTGTTTATTTTTATACTTAAATTATGTATATTAATCACTGCACACGCTTTTTACAATATCTGAGGAGAAATGCGAATGAATACGAATACTGACAAAGAACTGCAGCCGGAATTTATGAATTTTCAAATTGAGTACGCAAGAATATTAAATTCCCTGCACAGCCTTTTTGACGCGATCATTGACAACCAAGAGACTTCCCTGGATGTCCAGCCACTCTTACAGGACTGCCTCAAACTGATCACACTGTGCGATACCACGGTGGATCTGTTCGACAAACTGCACCGCATGCGCCTGGATGACGACAGTGTATATTCCCACTGCCTGAATGTCGCGCTGATCGCACACATGATAGGGCGGTGGCTGCACTTTCCATCCGAGGAGGTTGACATTCTGACTATGTGCGGCCTGTTCCACGACATCGGAAAGACCTCCGTGCCGGACGAAATCCTGAACAAACCCGGGAAATACACAGATGAAGAATTTGCACTCGTAAAGCAACATCCAGTATTCGGCCACGATCTCTTAAAATCTATAAATGTCGATGAACGCGTCAAAACAGCCGCCCTGCAGCACCATGAATTCTGTGACGGCTCCGGCTATCCAAACGGGCTCAAAGCCGCCGATATCGAAGATTATGCCGGGATCATCGCCATCGCAGACGTGTATGACGCCATGACGGCGGCCCGCTCCTACCGCGCACCGCTGTGCCCGTTCCAGGCAATCGGCAATTTCGAAAAAGACGGTCTGCAGAAATATCATCCGAAATACATATTAACTTTCTTGAAAAATATCGCCACCATTTACCAGAACCGTCGGGTTCTCCTCAACAACGGCAAGAGTGCCAAAATCATCATGATCAATAACAACAACCTGACAAAGCCACTGATCCAGTTCGACGACGGCTCTGTCACAGATATGCTCACACAGCCGGATCTTGAGATCACAAGAATCATGTAATAAGCACACAGACGCAGCAACAAGGAGCTTTTTTACTCGCGGCTCCACATATAACAATATGCCTGTGTCCTGCCGGCAAAGAGTTCCGTCCTGAGAAGTTCCCGCATCTGGCTCTTTGTATACCAGCCCGCCCGGATCTCCTCCACATCGGAATCACTCTCCCGTATCGTGCCGTCCGCCGTGCCGACGAGACAGACATTGCTCGCGTTGGAAAAGCCAACGGCACTGTAGCTGAAAGGCAGGATGTCTTCCACCGAGACCAGATCAAGGCCGGTCTCCTCTTTCAGTTCCCTTCTCCCGCCCTCTTCCGCCGATTCTCCCCGCTCCAGTAAACCTGCCGGGAAATTGTAAACCCAGGTGGCGGCAGCGAGGCGGAATTCCCGGTTTAAAAGCAGCCTCTCACCGCTTTTATCCTGCATAATCAGGACAACGGAATCCGGCTCTCTCACCTGGATGTCGTCCAGGCCACGGATCCTGGGAGAAAAGCTGATCATCTCATAAACTTTTTCCCTCTTTTTCTCCGTCTCGTATGTGATATCGTATCTGTGGATAAATTTCCCCGTCTGGACCTTCTCTATCTTTTTGTATCTCATACTTCCTCATTCCCCGCTCTCATTAATTGCTCTTTCTCGCGCTCCAGCTCGCGGTACAGAGTCTCCATCGTCCAATTCCGGTTCACCGGGGTCGCCACGGCTTTGTAGTCCACCTGGATGCCCTTTGTCCTCATCTCAAAGAGCAGCTTTTCAAAATGTTTATCCGTCACATCCGAAAACACAACCAGCTCCGCCGCCGGAAGCGCCACGCGCTCCTTTTGGGAAGAACTTCTCTCCCCCGATAAAAGCGCCTCTAAAACATCGGATCCGCAGTCGTTTCCCACCGACAAAACACGGATCTTTTTTCCCTCAGCCAGACGGCGGATCTGCCTCTCTTTGGACGCGCCAACCTGGACCAGCAGTAATTTTTCCATAGTCTCACACATCTCCCTTACATTCTGTATCCATAGTATGTCACATATCTCCCCAAAAAACAAGGCTGGTTTTCACTGTTATGACACAATTTTAACTACCTATTTCATCCAAAATATGCTATACTTATTCTTGTCGCGCCGGGGAACCAGAAAACTTTCATAAATTCCTTTTTCGGTTTCCCAATAAGAAACGGAGGTTATGAGCGATGAGGAAACAAAATAGAAAAAAAACATGTCTTATTCTTAAATACATACTCTGCCCTGCCCTTATCGGCAGTCTTATAACAACAGCCATCCCGACGATCTCTCTCTCCTATGGGGAGGTAGAGACAGACGGCGAGATCACAACCGCGGACGAGACTAGGGCTCTCCCCGGCTACAACGACTGGCTCACAGACTGGCAGTCGGTCTCTGCTGAGAGCACTGCCAACATGATCCTGACTCCCGGCAGCACCCCCGCGGACTTAAATTTCGCCTGGTACTCAGTGGACGCGGGAACTCCCGCCGTCATGGTCAGCACGGACAAAACGATGGCCGGCGCCATCACAGTCGAGGGCACCTCTACAGCCATCCAGAGAA
>CANRMO010000073.1 GCA_947631755.1 uncultured Lachnospiraceae bacterium
GGGTTATGGGATTCCACCAGGCGTTTTACATTATGCTCGGCATGAACATCGAGGCCAGCGTGGCCCCGGCGCTGGCATCGATCGGCGGCCGCAAGGATGCAAAGCGGGTGGCGGTCATCGTTGTGCTGTTTGAGAGTATCGGCATGCTGTTTTTCCTTATCGTGACGCAGATCTTTCCGGTCACGCTGGATTGGATCGCGGCCACGTCTCCGGGAAATCCGAGCCGGCAGATTGCCAATGCCAATACTATTTTTGAGTTTATGACGGTCATTCTCCTTCTCCCCTGCGCCAACTATCTGGTCAGAATGGCAAAATGGCTTGTGAAAGGGAAAGACCAGAAGGAAGTGGCAGCCCTGCATTACATAGACGAATCCGGATACCAGTCCGGCACGGTACTGATCGGCCAGATCGATCAGGAAGTGGGGCGTATGTGCCGGCTTGTCCGGGATAATATCGAGGCGTCTGTAAAAGTGTATTACGATAAGATGCCTTTTGGAAATGAGCAGTTTGAGGAAAATGAATCCGCGGTGGATTTTCTGAATAAGGAGATTACCGCCGCGCTGATCCGCACCAGTGAGCTGAATATCACGCCCGTAGAGGCGAAACATGTCAGTGATCTGTATCATATCGTGACTGATCTTGAGCGCATAGGCGACCACGCGGAAAATGTGCTGGGGTATTCTGCGCAGATGAAGGATAACAAGCAGAAGTTTTCGGGCAAGGCAGTGAAAGAGCTGAGAGAGCTGTCGGAGGCAGTATATAAAATATACGACCTCGCCTGTAAATATTTTTATGAGCCAAGCCAGGAGATTTATACCGTCATCTATGATATGGAAGAGAGAATTGATGAGATGGTGGAGAAAATGAGGAACACAAATATCAAACGGCTCAGTAAGGGAAAATGCGAGGCGAACCAGGGACTGTATTTCAGTGAGATTCTGGTGGATCTTGAGAGGGTGAGCGATCACTGCCTGAACATAGCGAAATATGTAAAAAAATATCCGATAAAGAAACCGGTTAATTCCGCGGAAATGCAGGGATAATGGCTCGATTTTGTGCACAATTAAAAGAATTAGACAAAAAAACGCAGACAAAATCAGTAACTTTGTATATAGACATGTTATTTTTATAGTGATAAGATGGTATACGTGATTAATTTCACCCAAAAAAATAAAAAAAGGGAGGGTAAAAAAGGAATGAAGAGAATCACGTGCAAAGTTCTGACTGGAGCCATGACAATGGCAGTGCTTTTCGGTGCGGCTGTGATCGCAAATCCGGATGCGGCGTCTGCTAAAGTTAAGGTGAGCAAGGTGACAGTGAAGTCCCCGGCCGGTTCCAGTAAAAAGGTTGAGATTGCCAAGGGGAAGAGCGTTTCCCTGAGCACTACGGTAAGCGTTAAACCAAACAAGAAGGCGAACAAAAAGGTAACTTATAAATCTGCAAAAAAGAAGATCGCAACTGTGACAGCTAAAGGTGTTGTAAAAGGCAAGAAAGCCGGCACAACAAAGATTACAGTTACATCCAAAAAGAACAAGAAGAAAAAAGCTACGATCAAGGTTGTAGTTAAGAAAGCAGCAGTAAAGAAAGTGAAACTGAATGCAAAGAGCGTTTCGCTGGCAGTGGGCGGAAAGAAGACTCTGAAAGCTACTGTGTCACCGACAAAGAATGTCAGCAAAGCGATCCAGTGGAAGACTTCTAAGAAGAGTGTCGCAACCGTATCCACTAAAGGTGTTGTGACAGGTAAAAAAGAGGGTACAGCTACGATTACAGCCATGGCGGCAGACGGAAGTAAGAAAAAAGCCACCTGTAAAGTAACGGTAGGTGCAGGGATCTCTGCTGTCAGTGTACCGCACAGCCATATTGTGACAGTTTCTCTCGCATCTGCAAAGTCGCTGAAAGCGGAGGATTTTACTGTACAGAATAAGAAGACACCGACTGGTGCGTATGCCACGTCGGAAGATATTGAGAAAGTGACGACGGCGGATAACAAGAATTACAACGTCATTCTCAGGAGTGGAAGCTCCATCAGTGAGTACTCTTATCTGAAAGTAACTATTCCATCTCTGAAGACAGGCAATTCAAAAGAGATTTATGTGTCAGATATCGCAGGTTATGGTGATTCCGGCAACACGACAACCAGCTTTGTGGCAGGTCATGTCGGATGGACAATAAACAAAGAGTACAGCATCAGTAACACAAATGCTGTAGGTTATGTCAAGATTGAGAGTGTGGACGGTGTTCCGGCCGGACTTACGGCAAAAATCAGTAAAGATGCTTTCAGCGTAACCGTTTCAGGAAAGTATTCTGCTGTAGTTGACGGCGGTACGATGGTGCTGAAAGGTAAAGATGAGGCAGGCAAGGAATTTGTCAATAACATCAAATTCTATGTCGGTGATTCGAATACTATTGTCGGGACGGTTGTTCCGAGAGTGAGAGTTGCCTATACACCGGATGACCCGACGACTCCGAAATATGATTCATATGGAGATGGATTTGAGCTCGGCTATGGGGATCACGTTATTTATGCCGGTGCGGATACCACTTCTAATGACGACAGTTATAGTGGAAAGATCAACGGGATTCCGGCAGATATCGCAGCCTATGATGAAGAGGGCGACCTTAGTTATGTAACGGATGCCAATGGCCTGCGCAAGGCAATTCCTGTGGGTAATTATAACCTGTCATTGTCAATTAAGCGGTATAATAATGGTAACCAGGAGATCACAAAGGAGCTGCCATTTACCATGTCTATGTCAGAGGGCGTTACCGTGAGCGGTACAGTAAAAGATGCAGCAGGGCAGGCCGCAAAAGGTGTGTATGTTTACGGCGCAACTAAATATGATGAATATGACTATCGCTATAGTTTTAGTGCAACCACAGATAAAGATGGCAAGTATATTACAAAGGTTGTAGCGGGGGATTACTATACCGAAGCGGACGGGTATGACCTCACGATCGGAAATAATTTTGCATCCGGTGCATTGACAAAAGACTTTGCAATGCCTGCATACCGCGTGGACTTTGCGACGGATATCCAGGGGGCAGTTGCATATAAAATTAACAGTGATCTGGTTGTGGAAGACGACTTTGGCAGACAGGTAGAAGTCAGTCGTGTATATGACAGACTGGATCCGGATTTCGGCAAGCTGTATGCATACCTGATTCCTGGAACGTATCGTGTGCTTCCTCTGAGAGACAGCTATAAAGAGGATGATGGCGTTGGGCATTATTATTACCATGTAGATGCTTATAGCAAAGTAGGCTCAACAGAGAGCACTACGCCGGGCGGCGCAAAATATACAGAATATAATCTGCCTTTCGATAGTCTCATCGGAAGCTACAGATTGTCTCTGGGCAGTACATTTGCTGTGACAGGAAATACAGCTGTAACATTGAATGGGACAAAGGAAGAGTAATTCTGGGCGCGTTGTGATTTATATAAAAGTGATGTGCGAGTGAAAAGCCAGAAAAGGAGAACCTGGCCGGATATGAGAAATATCTGGCTGGGTTTTTCTGTATGGCAGAGACTTAAAGATTGCGGCATGTGACTGGCAATACAGGTATAGCACTGAACTGGATGTGTAGGGCAACTCAAGAGAAGTTATTGTTGACAATTTAAATGGAAAACTATTATAATTAATATGCTTGAGTGAGGTACGGCAATGGAAAAATTATTTAAGATCCAGAATTTACAAAATACTACAAAGAGTTTTCTGTTCTTATCAGAATTGCAAAATCAAGTGTTGAATTGCGCAGAAACAGATATAATTTTGGATTTTAGTTCTTGTCAATTTAGCCATGCAGTTTTTACTTCTTTTTTGGGTGTAATGACAGAAATCGGGGATGCGTATAGTAAAAAAATGATATATCGCTTTGAAAAAGGAAGTAAGACTTTTGAATATTTTTATCGTTCAGGTTTGTACGATTATTTAATGAGTGAATCGGAGGCTACACATGCCAATCAGAATGCATTGTCTTTTTGGAAAGTAGAGTTGGAAGATGAAGAAAAACTAATGAACTATGTAGATAAAATTATTGACTTATCTCAAATAAAGTTGTCGGATAACGCGAGGCAGCAATTATTTAAAAATTTTTATGAGTTGTTTACGAATGCGAAGGATCATTCGGAGCAAAAATATGGGGTTTTTGTGTGTGGCCATTGGCTGCCTAAAGTGGAGGAACTGGTATTTTCGCTATATGATACAGGGATAGGAATTCCGCGATTAGTGCAAAATAAAGTCAACAGCCATATGAATGGTGAAAATGCCTTACAGTGGGCTTTACAGACAGGACATTCGACCCGTCAGCTGGAAAAAGGGGTACCCAGAGGCCTTGGATTATCAGATTTGCAGGAGTTTGTTGATATAAACAACGGAAGATTAACTATTTTATCGAATGATGTATATTATGATTATAACAAAAGAAATGAATTTATAAAGGAAATACCATATGAGATTATTGGCACATTGATCTGTGTAACAATTTGCAAAGATGATGGTTTATATGTTTATGAAGAAAGTGAGTAAAAGGATATGGCTAATCAAGTTATACTTAAGGAAATAACCCATGAAGCGGCATCTATGGCTATGGGGAAAAAATTAAAAGCAGTATTAGAGCCGTTTGTGAGTAGAAATGAGGAAGTAGTGGTAGACTTTGAAAGTATATCACGGTTTGCATCTCCCTTTTTCAATAATAGTTTTTCTGCACTTGCAATACAATATGGATTTGGTGCAATACAGAAGGTAAGATTGAAAGGTATTTCCGAAATTGGCCGGGATACTTACGATTCGTCATTAGAGAATGCTAAGTTATTGTCTGAAAATCCAGATTATAAAAAAGAAATTTCTAAAATTGTATGTTCGGCACCTAAGAAGACGGAGAAGTAAGGGATGAGATGTAGAATCAACAATGTGAAAAATTATGTACCGATTAATAATCGTGAGATATTTTGTCTTGATACGAATGTTTTGTACTGGTACTGTTATCCGCGTAGTATAGAAGGTATGCATCCAGTGCGAAAAAGTGAGATTCAGGCATATTATGATTTTGTTGACCGCTTGGTTGAGAACGGGAATCCATTAGTAGTAAGTGTATATAACGTCACAGAATTTCTCAATGTAATCGAAAAACGAGAGTGCGAAATTTATAGGACATTACATCCAGAGTTTCCTATAGGTGTGAAAGATTTAAGGGGTATGTTGGAAGAACGGGAACGACTTGCTAAAAATATGCGAGTGGGATTAAATAATGTCAAAGAAACGTGCAAGATTGTTGATCAGGAAATAACGATTTCTATACTTGACAAATTTGTTGATCGTTTGGAACAACATAAGTGCGATGTATTTGATTTTGCTGTTTTAGAAAATTACATCAAAGAGGAAAATTTAAATATTGTTACAGATGATTCAGATTTTTCCACAATAGAAAGCATACATATTTTTACAGCTAACCAAGCGATGTTATCATTAAAAGATGCAGAATGCAGGCGCGCAAGCCTGTGAAAGAAAGAACAGAGGGAGGAAAAGGAATATGAGGAAGTTTATATGTAAGGTTTTGACAGGAGCTATGACGATGGCAGTGCTGTTTTGCGCGGCTGTGATCGCTGATCCGGATACGGCGTCCGCCAAAGTCAAAGTATCAAAGGTGTCTGTGAAATCTCCTGCCGGGTCAAAGAAAAAGGCTTATGTGGCGAAAGGGAAATCGATATCGCTCAGCACAACTGTGACAGTTAAGCCCAATAAGAGCAAGTATAAAAAAGTGAATTATAAATCTGCAAACAAGAAGATCGCGACAGTGACTTCCAAGGGCGTTGTCAAGGGAAAGAAGGCCGGGACGACAAAGATCACCGTTACATCGAAAAAGAATAAGAAGAAAAAGGCTGTGATTAAAGTTACTGTAAAGAAAGCGGCAGTCAAGAAAGTAAAGCTGAGCGCCGAGAAGGCGGCACTGGCCGTAAATGCTAAAAAGACATTGAAGGCGACGGTAACTCCTACTAAGAATACATACACAAAGGTGCTGTGGAAGACTTCCAATAAGAAAGTGGCTACCGTCTCAAGCAAAGGTGTTGTGACAGGTAAGGCAGAGGGAACGGCGACTATCACTGCGACAGCGGCGGATGGCAGCAAGAAAAAGGCAACGTGCAAGGTGACGGTAGGAGCCACTCTCTCTACAGTCAGCGTGCCGCACGAGCGCATTGTGCGCATATCACTCACAAGTGCAAAAGAGCTGAAAGTGTCCGATATTGTGATCCAGACAAAGTCCAGGGAGTCCGCCAAATACGCGCCTGCCGAAACAATTGAGGGGATTTCTTCGGCAGATCAGAAAAATTATGATCTGGTGCTGGATTGCACGAGTGGGCTCAGTGAGGGATCCTGGGTAAAAGTTACAGTCAATTCCCTGGTGGCGGACCAGACAAAAGAATATTATATCAACAGTATTACCGGGTATGGCGACATGGGAAATGAGACGATTTCCTATGTCACCGGATATAATGTCGGAAATAAATATGATGAGTTCTGGTCTGTGGCAAATACTAACACGGTTGGAACTACAAGAATTACTGGCGTGGATGGGCTGCCGGAGGGACTGAAAGCTTATATTTCCAGAGATGGCGGCGGAGTCCGCGTGTCCGGAAAATTTACAAAGATTGAAAATGGTACGATAGCTACTCTCTCTGCGACAGATGAAGAGGGCAATGTCTTTACGAAAATATATGTCTTTTATGTCGGAGACGACACAACGATGGTAGGTTATGTGCCGAATAAGACAGCGGTTGCCTATGTGCCGGATGATCCGAAGACGGTAAAAAATGAGTCCGGGGGCACTCTGGATATAGTGAAATGGGATAATATTGTGGATATGTGTGGCATATCCGGCGGATCCGGCGATTATAGCTATAAGCTGGCCAGCGTGGATCCAAAGATTGGGACATTGGAGGAAAATGGCTGCGATATAAAACCAGCGGAGAATGCAGACGGCACCCGGGCGGCAATTCCGGCAGGGGATTATCCGATGAATCTTATTGTCAGTGACTCGGAGGGGCACATGCTCAATCTGCCGTTTACTCTGAAACTGGTCAATGGCGTGACGGTGAAAGGCACTGTGAGGGATGCTGCAGGTGCCCCGGCTAAAAATATTTGTATCTCGGGCCATACAAAACGGGATGCCTATGGTGTTTCTTATGGGATAGATACCATGACAGATGCGGCCGGAATTTATGAGACAAAGGTCGTTCCGGGGGATTACTGCATGTATGCTTACTGGGACTGCCCTTCAAACTCATGCGGCGTATCGCTGGGCAATGACCTTACATCCGGCACTGCGGTTAAAGATTTCAATATTCCGCTTTATTACGTTTTATTTACAACAGATATCCCGGGTGCAAAGGGATATTGTTCCTATAATGATTCACATGTGTATCTGATGGATTCTTATGGTAATAAGACATATGTTGACATAAATAATTATGGAAGCCACGACCGGGATTATTCTCTGTATGCATACCTGAGAGCTGGTTCCTATGAGTTCTCGGCACTTGATGAGAATATCGTGGAAGCCTATGGCGGGCTCAAGACGAGTACGGATTCAAATGGGATCAGCAGTACATTTCTGGATAATGAAACAGGGCTTGGCAATTATAAACTCTCCAGCCGTCCGTTTGTGATCAAAGGCAATACGAGCGTGCCACTGAATGCGGTTAAGGCTGAGTGATGGTGCGCAGGATGAAAATTTATGTTTTATGATGGAGGCAGAGTATGAAGACGAACCAGGAATTGAGGAATACACTGAGACAGATTGACAGGCGGAGTTACCCCGCTTATAAGCAGCTCAGGGGCGTATACCGCTTTGAGGGATTTTTGCTCGGGATTGACCATGTGCAGGGGGATCCTTTTGCGGCGCCATCCCGGGTGAGTGTCCGGGTGGCGGGGGCACAGGCTGGGTTTGACGCTGTCCTCTACGATACGAGAGAAAAAAAGACGGCTCTTGAAGATCTGCTGCTGCGCAGTTTTGGGCAGCAGCTCCGGGAGTTTTCTTTCCAGGCAAAAGGGTCAGGCAAATCTGGCCTGATGGCAGTCACAGTGCCGGGGCAGGAAGTTCTGGAGCGGACTGGCTGTCAGATCAATGAGAAGAACGGGGATATTATTTTGCGCATGGAGATCGGATTTCCGGCCAATGGCCGGACTGTGAACAGCCGTGAACTGGAGAAGATTTTATTTGACTTTCTTCCTGTCTGTGTGAAAAAATCACTGTTTTACCGGGCGCTGGATGCAAAAAAAGTCCAGGGCGCAGCGGATCTGGCGGAGGACCAGGCTTATATCCGCGCTCAGTTGAAAGAGAGAGATCTGGCAGCCTTTGTGGCCAACGGCGCGGTGCTGCCGAGAGAGTCCGGCGTCAGCCGCCGGCCGATGAAAGGGGCGGTGCCTTTTCGCTCTCCGGCCTCTATGGAGGTCGAGATGGAACTCCCAAATGCCGGGAAGATGAGGGGAATGGGTGTCCGCCGGGGCATTACGCTGATCGTGGGGGGCGGCTACCACGGCAAGTCCACGCTTCTGAAAGCGCTGGAGCTTGGCATTTACAACCATATCCGCGGCGACGGGCGGGAATATGTCATCACGGATGACACTGCTGTCAAGATCCGGGCGGAGGACGGCCGGGGGGTGAAGGGGGTAGACATCTCAATGTTTATCACCAACCTGCCCAACGGAAAAGATACCAGAAAGTTTTCTACGGATGACGCCAGCGGCAGTACATCCCAGGCGGCCAATGTAGTGGAGGCCATGGAGGCCGGGAGCAAGGTGTTTCTGATCGATGAGGATACCAGTGCCACCAATTTTATGATCCGGGACGAGCTGATGCAGCGCGTCGTGCACCGGGAGGTGGAGCCAATTACCCCGTTTATTGAGAGAGTGAACGGGCTCTATGAAGAGCGTGGAATTTCCACTGTACTTGTGGCGGGCAGCTCCGGCAGTTATTTTCACAAGGCTGACTGTATCCTGCAGATGAACCGCTACGTGCCGGAGGAAATCACAGAGCTGGCCAAAAAAGAGGCCGCCGCGTTCCCGATGCCAGCCGGGGATACGCCAAAGGCGGACGAACCGGATTTTGGGCGGGTATTCCGTGCGGACAGAAAATTCGGTGCAGACGGCCGGGTGAAGATGAAGACGATGGGCCGGGACGGCATCAGCATCAACCGGGATACGATTGACCTGCGGTATGTGGAGCAACTGGCAGACAGTGAGCAGTTGTCAGGGCTGGCCCGCATTATGAAATATATGAGGATGAATATTTTCGACGGGAAAAAGACGCTCAGAGAGGCACTGGATGAGGTGGAGACAGTCCTCGCGGGGAAAGGATTCGAAGGAATCTGCGGTGAATCGTCTCTGCCGGGCACATTGGCGATGCCCCGCAGACAGGAGATCGCCGCCTGCGTGAACCGGTGGCGGGAACTGAACCGATATTGAAAACAGGATGGCGCAATATAGTAAGACTACTATAGACATCTCTGTTTTTGCAGACGGGATTTTAGCTGTGACAGAAAACGCTCATTTCCAAGGACTGTGATCATTGGGCCGAAGGACATGACTTCGATCAGCAATTCCGTCTCCATTTTCTGATTATAGTAGATGAGGCACTCATAGGTGTCCTCATCTATTTTTGTTGTGTTTTTCTCGTAGTTTGCAAAGTGGAGCATGGCGCGCTCCAGGGCGTTCCGGCGGTTTATGATGCGCAGCCGCAGGGGTTCTTTGTAGTAGGACTTGCGGATCAGGGCATTTATATCCACCGGATGTCCCAGCGCCTCATCCAGTTCTGTGACGTCCTGCATCCGGCCTACATTCAGTATTTCCGCCCGCTGCCGGTCTGGTCTGTTTTTTCCCACTGCGAAGAGACGGAACTTGTCATTTTTTATGGAGTATTCCAGACGGCACGGCAGATAGTGGTGATGAACCCGGTTTCCTCTGGGGGAGTTGTAGTCGATATCCACGAGGTGTTTCGTTTTCATTGCGTGGAGCAGTGTGCGGAAATTGTGGCGGTATTTCTCGTCGCTGTAGTCGTCTCCCTGGGTAAACCGGTCAAAATAGAAGAACTGGCCTGGCTTCCAGAGGGGGATAGTATCCCCCAACAGTGTGTGGAGGGACGCCGCCTGGTCCGGGTCGAGAAACAGTCCGGTGCGCGGGTCGGACAGAAGTGCTTTCAGATATGATTTTTGCAGATGGGAGAGGGGGAGAGCGAAATCGCTGCTGATCTTTGAGTAGTAGAGATCGCCGTCTCTCTCAAAGAGATTCCACTCCCCGGATTCAATTTTCGGGATAATGGAGAGAAGGCTCTCTCCGAACCCTTCGCGGGAGATCTGCTCCCGGATATCCTGTATTGTCATGGCGTCCCCGCCTGTGAGGAGATGCCGGAGCAGCTGGTAATAACAGTTGTATATTTCTGAAAAGAATTCCATAGTGTCCTCCGTAACTCATATAAAATCATTTCTGGTCCTCTATCCCGTATATCCGGTACATTTCCTGTAGATCCTGGTAAAAACGCTGTTCAACGGATTTTGCGGTACACTCCAGAGAGAGGATCCGGCCGATAAAAGTGCGGATCCAGGGCATCATTTCATTGCAGTCAAATACCTCATTTTCATATTGGTACACACCTGGCCCGGCCTTTGTCACACAGCCGCCCCGGCCCTCCATCTCCAGTCGCCTGACAATATAATTTTCTTCCGGTTCCTGCACATGGATTTTCATTGTGAGTTTATGTAAATGCTTTCCGTCTATTGACTGGAACGACACCCCCCACAGGTGTTTGCGGTTCTGCCTGAGTTTATCCACAAGTACGTCATAATCCTCCGCCACA